>NZ_JBSFBM010000026.1:0-34019 GCF_053592955.1 Micromonospora sp. NPDC002411
CGGTTCCGCTCGGTGGGGTGTCGGCCGCCGAGCACCGAATACCAGGGACCGGCGCCACGCAGTGTCACCCCGTCGACCACCACGTGGTCCCAGAGCGGTCGTCGGCTCGCAGGGCGTAGAAGCGGCCACCACGGACCAGTACCGAGCGCCGCCGCGCCGCCTGCACCAGCGCCTCCTCGTCGCACCGCTCGGGCAGCACCAGGTACGCCTGCAGTCCGTTGTGCCCGCCGAACACCGTGCTGCCCGGCATCTCACGGGCGACGAACTGGTGGACCGCCTGACGGCGCTTCTGGATGTCGGCGGCGAGTCGGCGTAGGTGCCGGTCGAAGACCCCGGTGTCGATCAGCCGGGCCAGCGCGAGTTGTTCCAGGCTGGAGCAGCCGATGTCCCAGCCGGCGCGGAGCCGCTCGATCGGCGCGGTGAGCGCGGCCGGGGTGGCCAGCCAGCCGAGGCGCAGCGCCGGGGCGAGGACCTTGCTGGCGCTGCCGGCGTAGATCACCCGGTCCGGGGCGAGACTCTGCAGTGCCGGCATCCGCTGCGCGGGGGCCACGAAGGCCGCGTCGAAGTCGTCCTCGACGATGTAGCCGTCGACCGCTTCGGCCCAGGCCACGAGTTGCTCCCGGCGTTGCGCGCTGAGGGTGGCACCGGTGGGGAACTGGCTGGCCGGGGTGACGAGCACGGCGCGGACCCCGCTCGCGGCCAGCGCGTCGACCCGGATGCCGTCGGCGTCCACGGGGAGGCCCACCGGGCGCAGGCCGGCGTCGGCGATGAACTCCCACTCGCCCGGGTGACCCGGGTCCTCCACCCCGACGGTCTGGTGGCCCCGGTCGCGCAGTTCCCGGCAGAGCAGTGCGAGCCCCTGGGCGAACCCTGAGGTGATCATGAGGTGTTCGGGTCGGCTGCGGACGCCCCGCACCCGACCGAGGTAGCCGGCGAGGGTGTGCCGAACGACCGGCAGGCCCGACGGTGGGGCGTACCCCAGCTCGCGGTGACCGGCCGAGGTGACCACCGCGCTGACCGCCCGGATCCAGTCCTGGCGGGGGAAGGTCGAGCTGTGCAGGCCGCCGGTGCGCAGGTCCCAGACCGCCGCCGTCGACGTGCTGTCGTCCGGGGTGAGCGCCGAGCCGCTGTCGGTGCGTGCCGTCGCCGCCACGGAGGTGCCCGAGCCGTGCTGGGAGACGAGGTACCCCTCGGCGCAGAGCTGTTCGTACGCCTCGACGACCACACTGCGGGACACCCCGAGGTCGACGGCGAGTTGCCGGCTCGACGGTAGCCGGGTGCCGGGACGAAGCGTTCCCTCCTCGATCTGTGTGCGAAATGCGTTACGGAGCTGCACTGCCAGCGTTTCACGCGATTGACCATCTATTGACAGGCTTAGATTCAGGGACAAGTGGTCCGCTCCGGCGTCGTCGAAGTGGTATGGACAGCGTGATCTGCGCCTGAGGAAAGTGTTGGTCGGACGCGCAACCACCTGCTGTCGGCGAATCAGGGCGTACGTTCCGAGTATGTCCAATATGGACCTCGGCATCGTCACCGGCCTCGGCGCACGGGTGGTCGTGCGAGTCCTTTTGTGCTGGGGGGAAGAGTCCGACCTGCCGCGTCACGCGGCGGGGTCAACGCCAACGGGGGCGCGTGAATCGGGCTGCTCAGAGGGGGTTTCGCAGTGTCCTCATTGTCGGCCAAGACTGCCACGCGGCTCATTGGGTCGCATTCCGTGGCGGTACGGCGTATGCCACCAACCAACTCAATTCCAATAGACGTGACATCTGTCACACTGTCGCCAATCGATCCTTTGTCGCTCTACACGGCGCTCGCCGAAGTTCGTTCTCCGGACGATCTGTATCTCTTCGAAAGCCTGGACGGCCCGGCCCAGGACCGCCACGCGGCCGCCGTCGGCTGGGATGCCCTCGCCGAGGTGCGGTTCATCGCCGACCGCCTCGAGGTGATCTCCGACGGACCGCTCGGCGACGCCCTGGCGGCCGTGCTCACCGCGGTCCTGGGCGAGCCGGTCCGGCACCGCGCCCGGGAACGGGTCTGGTCCGTCGCCGGGCCGCCCGAGGTGTGGGCGGCGATCCGGGCCGTGCAACGGGCGTTCGCGGTGCGGACCACCGCGCCCGCCGACAGCTTCGCCTTCGGCTTCCTCACCACCCTCGCGTACGAGGCCGCGCGGGACATGGACGAACTCTCCGTCGACCGGGTGGTCGACGACATCCCGCGCTGCACCCTCGTCCTGTTCCGGCACACCGTCTGGTGGGACCTGCGCACCGGCACTGTGCGGCACCTCGCCGCCACCGGCCCGCACCTGCCGGAGGACACCGCGGCCCACCGGCTGCCGGACCTCCTCGCCGCGCTGCCGGACAGCGACCGGGAAGTGCCGGCCGCCCCACCGCCCAGCCTGGTCCGGGATACCGTCGACGAGGAGACGTTCGCCGCCCGGGTCGAGCAGTGCCTCCGGCACATCGAGGTGGGGGACAGCTACCAGATTCAGATCGGTCACCGGATCGACGTGGAGACCACTCTCACCCCGCTGGAGGTCTACCGACGGCTGCGGCACCGCAACCCGTCGCCCTACATGTACCTCACGCCCTGGGCCGGCGGAACCGTCATCGGGGCGAGCCCGGAGCTGTTCCTCCGCATCGAACAGGGCCGGCTGTCCATGCGTCCGATCGCCGGCACCGCGGCGCGCAGCGCCGACCCGGAGACCGACCGCCGGCTGGTGGCCGAGCTGACGGCCAGCGAGAAGGAACGCGCCGAGCACGTCATGCTCGTCGACCTCTGCCGCAACGACATCGGTCGGGTCTGCGTGCCGGGGACGCTCAGCGTCGACACGATGTTCGACGTCGAGCCGTTCGCGTACGTGCACCACCTCGTCTCCACCGTCTCCGGGCAACTCGCCGACGACGCCGACGCCTGGGCGGCGATCTGCGCCGCCTTCCCCGCCGGCACCATGACCGGCGCGCCGAAGCTGCGGGCCATGGAGATCATCGACGGGCTGGAGGACGAACCCCGGGGCGTGTACGCCGGCGCGATCGGCCTGGTCGACGTGCGCGGGTTCGCGGTGCTCGCACTCTGCATCCGTACCGCCGTGCACGACGGCCACCGCTACCGCACCCAGGCCTCCGCCGGGGTCGTGGCCGACTCCAACCCCGACGCCGAGTGGCGGGAGACGCTGGCCAAGATGAGCGCCACCTTCTGGGCCCTGACCGGTACGGAGCTGCTGCCGTGAAGGTTCTGCTCGTCGACGCGTACGACAGTTTCACCCACATCATCGACCAGTACCTACGCACCCTCGGCGCGCGGACCGTGGTGGTCCGTTCCCGCTCCCGGACCAGCGACGAGTTGACCGCCCTGCGACCGGACGCGGTGGTGCTCGGCCCCGGGCCCGGCCACCCCGCCGAGTCCGGGCACGTGGAGCTGGTGCACGCCTTCGCCGGCCAGGTGCCGCTGCTCGGCGTCTGCCTCGGCCATCAGGCGATCGGTCTCGCCTACGGCGGGTCGGTCGCCGTCGCCCGGCACCTGATGCACGGCAAGACTAGCGTGGTCGGCCACGACGGCCGGGGCGTCTTCGCCGGGGCGTCCGCCCCGCTGACCGTCACCCGCTACCACTCGCTCATCGTCGCGGACCCGGCGCCGCCGGACCTGGAGGTCACCGCGCGGTCGTCCGACGACGGCTACGTGATGGGGGTACGACACCTGAGCCTGCCGGTGGAGGGGGTGCAGTTCCACCCGGAGAGCGTGCTCACCGAGGACGGGCTGCGTCTGTTCGACAACTTCCTGCGAAGCGCCACGGCGCTGCCGGTGGCCGGTTCACGGGCGGCGGGGTCGTCATGACCGACCAGTCGGCACCCCTCGCCGTGGTCACCGGCGCGGCGGGCGGCATCGGCCGGGCCGTGACGGCCGCCCTGACCGGCTCCGGGCACCGGGTGCTCGGCGTCGACGTCGACCCGGCCGTCGACCCGGCGGCGTACGCCTCGCTGGTCGCCGACGTGGCCGTGCCGGAGCAGGTGGAGCAGCTCTTCGCGCGGATCAACGAGCGGTACGGCCAACCGACGGTGCTGGTCAACAACGCCGGCGTCTACCACGCCCGGGACTTCCTCGACTACGACCCGAAGACGTACGCGCAGGTGCTCGACGTCAACCTGGGTGCCGCGTTCTTCTGCACCCAGTCGTTCGTCCGCGCGCTGATCGCCGCCGGTCGCCCCGGCACTGTGGTCAACGTCGCCTCGATCAGCGGGCAGTCCGGCAGCCCGGACGCCGCGTACGGGGCGTCGAAGGGCGCGTGCATCGCGCTGACACACAGCCTCGGCCGGGCGCTCGCCGAGCACCACATCCGGGTCAACGCGGTCGCCCCGGGCCTGGTCGACACCCCGATGGCCGCCCGGATTCCGGCCGAGCGTCGCGACGACTACCGGGCCCGGATCCCGGCCGGCCGGTTCGGCTCGCCGGCCGAGGTCGCCGCGGCGGTCGCCTGGTTGGCCGGTCCGGAGAGCAGCTACGTCACCGCTTCCGTGATGGACGTCAACGGCGGTCTGCACTGACCTGCGTCCGGCCCGCCACAACCGCACGGCAGCCGGCTCATTCCTGGAAAGGATCCGACCATGTGGCTTCCGACCACCGGCCCGGCGGCGGACTTCGCCGTCGACTACCTGGCCCTGCACCAGGCGTTCTACGACCGCACCCTCGACCCGTCCGAGCTGGACGCCTGGCGCGCACGGCAACTGCGTACGGTGCTCGACCAGGTGTCCACCGGTTCACCGTTCTACGCCCGTCACCTGGCCGACGTCGACCTGTCGGCGATCACCCCGGCGACCCTCGACCGGTTGCCCTTCACCACGAAGACGCACCTGCGGCAGGAGATGCTCGACGTGCTCAGCCGGCCGCTGGCCGACGGGGTGTTTTTCTACGAGACGACAGGCACGACGGGCCGCGCGACGCCGTGCCCTCGCGACGGCCGGGAGGTGGTGGCCAGCAACGCCCACGTCACCGAGTCCTGGGCGTCGATCTTCCGCCACCACTTCGGCGACCACCCGCCCCGCATCGGGCTGATGGGCCCGACCGAGGTGCACTCCTTCGGCGACACCCTCGGTGACATCGCCCGCAACGTCGGTTCGTTGAACGCGAAGATCTGGCCGTACTCGCCGGTGATCGGGTTCGCCAAGGCGTTGCAGCTGATGAAGGACCTCGAGCTGGAGGTCGTGTGCTGCACGCCGGGCGTGGCGATGATGCTGGCCAAGGCCGCCGAGCACTACGGGTACCGGCTGCGCGAGGACTTCTCCGTCAAGCTCCTCTTCGTCACCGGCGAGATGTGCACTCCGGCGCTGGCCCGCAACCTGGAGTCCGTCTGGGGCGCGGATGTCTACAACATCCTGTACGGCTCGCAGGAGGCGTTCGTCATCGCCACCGCCTGCCGTAACAAGCGGATGCACCTCTCCCAGACCAACTACCTGATCGAAGTGGTCGACCCGGAGACCGGCACGTCGTACGGCTCGCGGGGCAGCGGGGAGCTCACCGTCACCATGCTGGTGGACGGGGTGAAGCCGCTGGTCCGGTACCGCACCGGCGACGCGGTGATCGTCGAGGCGTCGGACTGCGACTGCGAGATGCCCGGCGACCTGGTGCAGATCGTCGGCCGCACCCTGGACCGCATCGAGCTGGGCGGTCGACGTCTCACCGCCGGGCAGATCGAGACGGCGGTCCTGACCGGGGTCACCGGCTCGGGCGGGTACCAGGTGGTGATCGACCACGACCCGGGCGCCGGCGGTGACCGGCTCACGGTCCGGCTGGAGCTGCTCAAGGACCTCACCGACGACCCCTCCGGGGTGGCTGACGGGGTCCGGGAGCGGGCCGCCGCCGCGCTCGGCGTACCTGTGGAGGTGGAGCTGACCGACGGGTTGGACCCGATCGTCAGCACCGGCGCGTTCGTCAGTTGGAAGGCCGCCCGGATCGTCGACCGGCGGGTCGAGGTGGACCACGAGACCCGGGTGGCGCAGCGGATGGCGGGCAACCGTGGCTACACCACCTGAGACGGCCACGGACGGGTCGGTGCCGGCGCTGCCCGGGCCGCTCGCCGACGCGTACGGGCGGCGGTGGCGCAGCGTGGTGGACCGGTGGGCGAGCCGGCCCGGCACCACGCTGGCCACCCTCGGCCCGGCCGGGACGTCCAGTCACCTGACCGCGGCGTTCCTCGCCGAGCGGCACGGGCTGCGCATCGAGTTGTCCGACACCTTCGACGCGGTGCTCGCCGCGCTGGTGGAACGGCGGGTCGACCAGGCCCTCGTGCCGAGCGCCTACCAGGGGCTCACCCGCTTCCACTGGCACCGTGACCTGCGGCTGGACGCCTACTTCGCCCAGGCGACCCCGGAGTACGGCATCGCCGCCCAGCCGCACCGCGACCCGGATCCGGCCGACGGTCGGCTCACCGTGGCCGCCCTGTGGGAGGTCCGGCGGATCTTCACCGACCTCGCGCCGCCCGCGCTGCGGGACCGCCAGGTGCGGTGGGTCGACGCCGACTCCACCCAGCACGCCGCCGAGATCCTCGCCGCCGGCGGCGCCGACCTCGCGGTGACCAATGCCCCCGGTGTGCACCGCCACGCGTTGCGGTGGGTGGCCCGCCGCCCGGGTGCCGAGATCGTGTGGACCCTGTTCGGCCGCCGCTGAGACCAGACATCGAGAGAACCGGAGTGACAGTCGTGTCCCGACGAACGTTGCTGCACCGCGCCACGGTCCAGGAAGGACTGGGGGTGGCCTCCCGACCGCACCACAGTGTGCTGCTCGACGGCGAGCGCATCGTCGCGGTGCTGCCCGAGGCGCAGGCCCCGCTGCACGACCCGGACGTGGACGTCCTCGACCTCGACGGTCGGACGGTGCTGCCGGGGATGACGCTCGGCCACACCCACATCGCGTACCTGGACGTGCTCGACGGTCGGGAGATGCTGTTCAAGTACAGCATCCCGGAGGTCACCCTCGGCGCCGCCGCCAACGCCGCCGCCATGCTCCGGCTGGGCTACACCGCCTTCGTGGGCGCCGGCTCGGTGTCCGGCATCGACATGGCGCTGCGCCGGGCGATCGACGCCGGGAAGCTGCCCGGCCCGCGGATCACGCCGTGCAGCAGGGACCTGATGGTGTCCGGCCCGCCGGAGCGCCGCAACCCGGGGGTCAAGCAACGCATCCCGAGCGACCTGATGCGGCTGGCCGACACCCCGGAAGAGCTGATCGAGTACGTCGACACCGAGGTCGCCCAGGGCGCGGAGATCATCAAGGTCTTCTCCACAGGTGACGACACCTTCCCCAACGGCCGATCGCACGAGCTGCTGTTCACCGCCGAGGAGTTGGTGATCGCGGCCCGGGCCGCGCACGAGCGGGGCGTCCGGATCCGGGCGCACTCGCGTGGGCTGGGCGGCATCCGCAACGCCATCGCCGCCGGTGTCGACGTGATCGACCACGCCACGTACGCCGACGACGCCGCCCTGGAGGCGATCGCCGAGCGCGGCATCTTCGTGGTGCCGAGCCTGCACCAGCCGCACCGCCTGCTCACCACCGGCACCCGGTACGGCAAGACCCCGGAGTACCTGGAGACGCTGGAGTTCGAGGCCGAGGTCGAGAACACCCTGCGCATCCTGCCGCTGATGGTGCAGATGGGCATCCCGATCGTGGCCGGCGACGACTTCGGGTTCGCCTGGACCCCGCACGGCCGCTACGCCGAGGAGTTGGAGACGTACGTGACGATGGCCGGCATACCCGCGCCGGTGGTGCTGACCTGGGCCACCGCCAACGGAGCGCGGCTGGCCGGCCGGGGCGACGAGGCGGGCACGGTGCAGCCGGGGCGGCTGGCCGATCTGGTGATCACCGACGGGGACCCGGCCGAGGACATCACCGTCCTCGGTCGGCCGGAGGCGATCGAGATGGTGCTGCTCGGCGGTCGGGTGGTCTCCGGGGACGCCGCCCGGTACCGCTCCGGGCAGCCGGCGGGAGTGGCGTGATGCGTCGGGGCGTACCCGTCGTCGGGCTGCTCGCCGTCGGCGCCTTCGCCATCGGCACCGACACGTTCGTGGTCGCCGGTGTGCTCCCCGAGGTGGCCCGCAGCCTGCGGGTGAGCGTCGCCTCGGCCGGCTGGGTGAGCGCCGTCTTCGCCCTCGCGTACGCGGTCGCCGCACCGCTGCTCGGCGCCCTGACCGGCCGGCTGGAACGGCGTACCGTGCTGGTGGTCTCGCTGGTCGGGTTCACGGTGGGCAACGTCGCCTCCGCGCTCGCCCCCGATTTGCCGCTGTTGCTGCTGGCCCGGGTCCTCACGGCGGTCAGCGCCGCGCTCTACATTCCCGCGGCCACCGCGTCGGCGGCCGCCCTGGCCGCGCCGGAGCGGCGTGCCCGGGCCATGGCGGTGGTGCTCGGCGGTCTCTCCGCGGCCACCGTCGCCGGGGTGCCGTTCGGCACCTGGCTCGCCGCCGACCTCCAGTGGCGGGCCACCTTCTGGCTGCTCGCCGCCGTCGGCGCGGCCTGCGCGGTCGCGGTGACCGTCGGGCTGCCGGCGCTGGCGCTGCCGCCCGGCCCGTCGTTGGCCGCCCGTCTCGCACCGGCACGCGAGGGTCGCGTCGGCCTGGCGGTGCTCACCACCGCGTTGTTCATGACCGGCGGATACCTCGCGCTGACGTACGTCGGGGCGTTGCTCGCCCCGGCCACCGACGGCGACGGCACACTGCTCGCGGTGCTGCTGCTGGTCTTCGGCGTGCCGGCGGTCGCCGGGACCGTGCTCGGCGGACGGGCCACCGACCGGTGGGGTGGTGTGCCGGTGCTGCTGGTGTCGGTCGCCGGGCTCGCCCTGGTGCTGGTCACGCTGCCGCTGACCCGGCAGGCGCTGCTGCCGGCGGCGCTGGCCATGGCGGCCTGGGGCGTCACCGCGATGGCCACCCAGCCGGCTCAGCAGCACCGGCTCTTCACTGTCGCGCCGACCTCCGGTCCGTTGCTGCTCTCGCTCAACTCGTCGGCCACGTTCGTGGGCATCGCGCTCGGCGGTTTCCTCGGCAACCGGCTGCTGCGGCACGGTGGCGAGGACGCCCTGGACCTGCTCGGGCCGGTCGGCGCGGCGCTCTGCGTGCTGGCGCTGGGCACCACGCTGCTCGGCGCGCGGACCCGCGCCGGCCGCGCCGACGGTCAGCCGCCGACCGCAGGATTGGCCACACCGGATCACCCCGGATTGGCCACACCCGGTGGTCGCCCCGCTGCGTACGGTCGGACCAACAATCGGACCCGAACCCTACGAGGATCACGATGACCCAGCTCAGCGACGGTGTGGACACCCTCACCGTGCGCATCGACGACCGGGTGCTGACCGCAGTGCCGGACTACGTGCTCGGCGTGATCGCCGTACCGGCGGTCGATGTCGCTCCGGCCCCTCCCGCCGTGTTGGCGCTTCTCACCGCCGCCGAGGACGCGCTGCACGCAGCCGGCCTGGACAAGGCGGGTGTGGCGGAGCTGCCGGGCATCGCCGCGTGGCGGGAGGCGTACCGGGCGGTGGGGGTGAACCCGAACCGGTTCCCCTGCGCCGCCGAGTCCATCGCCCGGCGGGTCGCGAAGGGCGACCGGCTGCCCCGGATCAACGCCCTGGTCGACCTCTGCAACGCGGTGTCGCTCGGCGCTGCCCTGCCGGTTGCCTCGTGCGCCGTCGACAGCCTCGCCGACCTCGTGGTTCGGCCGGCCGACGGCACCGAGACGTACCTGCCGCTCGGCGCTCCGGACGCCCCGGAGCAGCCCGAGCCGGGCGAGGTCGTCTACGCCGACGCCGACGGGCGGGCCCACTCGCGACGCTGGAACTGGCGACAGGGCCACCTGGTCCGCACCGATCTGGGTCGGCACCGGCTGCTGCTCACCGTCGAGTCGGCCCACCCCGGCGGCCGGGCGGAGGTGGTGGACGCGCTCGGCCGGCTCGCCACCGTCCTCGACGGGTTGTCCGACGGCACCCGGCAGGAGGCGGTGCTCGACGGTGCGGCGACCAGCGCCGTCCTGCGCACCGCGGGCCCGGTCGGCAGCGACAGTGGGAGCCGTTCGTGAACCGCGCGATCCTGGTGATCTACCGACCCGCGGCCGGCCGGTACGCGGCCCAGTTCCGCAGTGTCGTCACTGCTGCCGCCGAGCTGGGCGTGGCCACCGTCGCGCTGCTGCCGACCGGGCAGCCGGCCGCCGAAGCCGCCGGACTGCCCTGCTACTTCGCCGACCTCGACGACTCCGAAGCCGTTCGCGCCACGGTCACCACGATCCTCGGCACGCACCCGGTGGAGCGCATCTTCCCGCTCTTCGAGGGCGACGTGCTCACCGCCGCGCACTGCCGCCGCGACCACGGCATCCCGGGTCTCGACCCGGAGGAGGCGCTGACGTTCCGGGACAAGAACGTCATGCACCGCAGGGCCGTCGAGCTGGGCGTGCCGGTGGCCCGCTCGTGCCGACCCGAGACGATCGGTGCGGTCGCCGAGTTCGCCGCCGAGGTGGGCTGGCCCGTGGTGATCAAGCCGTACGCTGGCTGGGCCTGCGGCGACACCCACCGGGTGGACTCCGCCGAGGATCTGGCCCGGGTGTGGCCGCTGGTCGCCGACGACCGGCACGACTACCGGGTGGAGGAGTACGTCCGGGGCGTCGAGTACCACGTCGACTCGCTGCTGCGAGACGGCGAGGTGGTCTTCGACCAGCTGTCCCGCTACACGTACTCGATCCTGGAGTTCCGCGACGAGCCCGGCGGCACGGTCTCCCGCAAGCACGACCTGACCCCGGCGGAGCGGCGCATCGTGGCCGCCAGCGCCACCGTGCTGCGCGGCTTCGGCATGCGTACCGGTGTGGCGCACGTGGAGTTCTTCCTCCGCGACGACGGCGGGCTGGTCTTCGGCGAGGCGGCCGCCCGGGCGGGTGGCGGCTCGATCGTCCCCGCCATCCAGGCCGGGCGGGGGATCAACCTGGCCGGCGAGTGGTGCCGCCTCGAACTGGCCCCGGGGCACGTCCCGGCGGCCACCCTCGGCCCGGAGATCGGCACCGAATACCTGTGCTCCGACCGGTACGGCCGGATCACCGCGATCACCACGGCGGACGAGCTGCGGGGGCTCGACTCGGTGCTCGACGCGGACGTGTGGAAGAGCGTCGGTGACGTGCTCGCCGCGCCGACCGCGTCCAACGACGTCCTCGGCTGGTACGTCTGTGAGGGGCGCGACTTCGACGACGTCCGGGCCCGGTTCAAGGTCATCCGGGACGCCTTCGAGGTGGTCACCGAACTGGTCGGTGACGCGTGAGCTGGCTGGGCCGGTTCCAGGCCCTGCCGCGCCCGCTGCGGATGCTGGTCTACGCCTCCTTCATCAACCGGGCCGGCATGTTCGTCTTCCCGCTGCTCGCCGTCTACCTGGTGCAGAGCCGGCACCTCAGCACCGGCGAGGCGGGCGTGCTGATCTCCGTCGGCAGCACCGGCCTGCTCGCCGGCAGTCTGCTCAGCGGCCCGGTGTGTGGTCGCGCCGGCCGGCGCGCCGCGCTGGTGACGAGCCTGCTGCTCAACGCGGTCGGCTACCTGGGTCTCGCCCTGCTCGACGGTCCCACCTGGACGTACGCGGCGCTGCTCTTCGTCGCGCTGGTCGGGATGGGGATGTTCGCCCCGGCGGCGAACACGCTGATCGCCGACCTGACCGCACCCGAGCAGCGCCCGTTCGCGTACACGGTCAGCTACCTCGCCAACAACCTCGGCATGGGGGTGGGCCCGCTGCTCGGCGGGATCGCGGCGGCCTACTCCTACCAGCTGATGTTCGCCGGGAACATTCTGCTCGGGCTGGTCGCGGCGGCCACCATCTGGTTGTTCGTACCGGCGGACACCCGGCGTGTGCCGGTGGCCTCGCCGGCCGCGAGCACCCGGCGGGCCGGGCTGCTGCGTGACCTCGACGTGGCGGTGCTGGTGATCGTCTCGTTCTGTTACGTCGCGCCGCTGATCGGCCTGGAATACACGCTGCCGCTCGCGGTCACCACAGTCCTGCACTCGTCGGTGGCGGTGGTCGGGGCGGTCTACACGATCAACAGCGTGGTCGTGGTCAGCGCCAGTCTGCTGATCGAGAAGCGGATGAAGGCGTACTCGACGCGAGCCCTGCTGGTCGTCGCGGGCCTGCTCTGGTCCACCGGGATGGCCGTGCTGGTGTTCGCGTTCTCGCTGCCCGCCGTGCTGCTGTCCACGGTGGTCTGGACGCTCGGGGAGATCATCGCTTCGGTCGTGGTGCCCACCTACATCGCCGACCACGTCGAGGAGCACCGGGTCAGCGGTTTCATGGCCCTGAACGGTTTCGTGCTCAGCTCCGCCCGCCTGGTCGTGCCGATGGGCCTCGGCTTCGTCTGGCAGACCGGTGGGCACCAGCCCGTCCTCCTCCTGCTCCTGCTGACCCCGGTGGTCGGCGTGGTCGCGTTCGCAGTGCTGCGGATGCGACCGGCTGCCCGGTCCGTGCCGTCACCTGCCGAGCCGGCCACCGCCAGTTCCTGACACCCACCCCTGGAAGAGGCCATGACCGCGACGAAGTTCGTGCTGCCCGAGAGCGACATCCCGACGACCTGGTACAACGTGGTCCCCGATCTGCCCAAGGGGCTACCTCCGATGCTGCACCCCGGCACCCGGGAGCCCATCACCCCGGCCGACCTCGAACCGCTCTTCGCCACCGGCATGGTCGAGCAGGAGTTCTCCACCGAGCGGGACATCGACATCCCCGGGCCGGTGCTGGACATCTACCGGCAGTGGCGGCCCAGCCCGCTGGTCCGGGCCCGTCGCCTGGAGCAGGCCCTCGGCACCCCGGCCCGGATCTACTTCAAGTACGAGGGGGTCAGCCCGGCCGGCAGCCACAAGCCGAACACCGCCGTTCCGCAGGCGTACTACAGCAAGCAGGACGGCGTGCAGCGGCTGACCACGGAGACCGGCGCCGGCCAGTGGGGCAGCTCGCTGTCGATGGCGTGCTCGTACTTCGGCCTCGACTGCGAGGTCTTCATGGTGCGGGTCAGCTACGACCAGAAGCCGTACCGGCGGGGCCTGATGGAGACGTTCGGAGCGTCGGTCACCGCGAGCCCGAGCGACCGCACCGGTGCGGGTCGGGCGGCGCTCGCCGCCGACCCGGACTCCAGCGGCAGCCTCGGCCTGGCCATCTCCGAGGCGGTGGAGGCGGCGATGAGCAGCGGCGGCGCGGCCAAGTACGCCCTCGGGTCGGTGCTCAACCTGGTGCTGATGCACCAGACGATCATCGGCCAGGAGGCGTTGCTCCAGTTGGCGATGGCCGACGACTACCCGGACATCGTGGTCGGCGCGGCCGGCGGCGGGTCCAACTTCGCCGGGCTGGCCCTGCCGTTCCTGCGCCGCCAGTGGGGCGGCGGCCCGGCGGTGCGGTTCGTCGCGGCCGAGCCGGCCTCCTGCCCGTCGCTGACCAAGGGCAGCTACGACTACGACTTCGGCGACACCGCCGGGCTCACCCCGCTGGCCAAGATGCACACCCTGGGCCACGACTTCCACCCGCCGGCGATCCACGCCGGTGGGTTGCGGTACCACGGCATGGCGCCGATCGTGAGCGCGCTGCGGGAGATCGACCTGATCGAGGCGCGGGCGGTGCCGCAGACGGCCTGCTTCGAGGCCGGTGTGCTGTTCGCGCGCAGTGAGGGCATCGTGCCGGCGCCCGAGTCCACCCACGCGGTGCGGGTGGCGGTGGACGAGGCGATCCAGTGCCGGGAGACGGGCGAGTCGAAGGCGATCGTCTTCTCCCTGTCCGGGCACGGTCACTTCGACATGCAGGCCTACATCGACTACTTCGCCGGGAAGCTGACGGACTGACCTCGCAGGGGGTGGGCGCGGTGCGGCGCCCACCCCGCGACGAGCACCGGGGGTGAAAGTGCACAGCGAAGCAGGGACCATCCTCGCCATCAACGGATCGGAACGGGTCGGCGGCAACACCGACCACGCCATCGCGTACGCGGGACGACTCATCGCCGAGCGGGGCGCCGTCCTGCGCACCATCCAGTTACGTGAGCACCGGATCTCGCCGTGCAGCCCGTGCGGCGACTGCAACAGCCGCACAGTGCCCTGCCAGGTGGACGACGACGTCCCCGCCCTGGTGGAGCAGATGACAGACGCCGACGGGCTGATCTACGCGGCCCCGGTGCACGGCTTCGGCCTGGCCCACCTCATGCAGGTCTTCATCGAGCGCGCGGGCGTCGGCTACCTGCGTTTCACCCGTCCGCTGGCGGACAAGGTGGGCGGCATCATCGTCACCGGGCGACGGTACAGCGACTCCTCCGTGCACAACCAGATCGTCAACAACCTGCTGCTCAACCGGATGATCCTGGTGGGCAGCGGTTTCCCCGTCCTGCTGCGCAACACCACCGGCACACCGGGCCTGCACGACGCCGAGGGCGTCGACGCGCTGGAGCGGATGGTGCACCGGATGCTCGACATGGTGCAGCTGCTCAAGCAGCACCAGCGGGTCGACGGCGATCCGGTCCTTCCGCGGCGGGACCGCAACGAACGCGTGCCGCGGCCCCGCCGCAACGATTCCGCCCCGACCAGAGGAGATATCGAGAATGTCCACTGAGCAGGTCGCCGCGCCGGTCGGCATCGACTTCCCGGCCACCGAGTGGGAGAGGTGGGACAAGCCGGGCGCCGAGGGCCGCGTCAAGATCTCGTACGTCGGGGGGCAGCGGCTGCGCCTGCTGGAGTTGCCGCCCGGCTTCGACGAGCACCACTGGTGCCTGCGCGGGCACACCGGCTACGTCCTGCAGGGCGAGTTCACCATCCACTTCCGGGACCGGTCGGTGCCGTGCCGCCCCGGCATGGGGTTCGTGATCCCCGACGACGAGGAGCACCGGTCCCAGGGCAGCGACGCCGAGCCCACCGTCGTCTTCGTGGTCGACCAGGTTCCCCAGCCATGACCGACCAGCACTGGTTCGCGGCACCGGCCGGCGGGGAGCCGGCCGGTGCCGCCGACGGCCCGACCCGGATCGCCGAGCTGCGGGGCGTCATCGACCATCTTGACCAGCGGATCATCGCCCTGCTGGCCGAGCGCACCCGGGTGGTGCAGGAGCTGACCGCACACAAGACGGACGAGGCGACCGTCCGATCACCCGACCGGGTGCGGCAGGTGCTCGACCGGGTGTCCGACCTGGCCGTGGGAAACGGCATGCCTCCGGAGGTGGCGGTCGGCACCTACCGTGCCCTCATCGACGAGCTGACCCGGATGCAACTCGACATGCTGGCGGCCCGCCGCGCCGCCGCGTCGGCGGGGGAGGAGCGGTGAGCCGAACACCCGTCGACCTGCGGCACGCCCTGGCCACCCTCGACCCGCTCCCCGGCGAGCTGGTCCGCGTTCCCGCCGAACTACCGGCCCGGTACGGCGTCTCCGCGCACTACGCCCGCTGGGCGGGCGCGCCCGCCGCCCCGCCCACCGGTGCCGGCCCGGCGGTGCTCTTCGACCGGGTACGCCCCGACCACGGTCCGACCCGAGCGGTGCTGATGGGCCTGTACGGCACCCGACGGCGCGCGGCCGGGCTGCTCGGCTGCACACCGGCCGAGCTGCCGCACCGTCTGCTCGACGCGGTGGCTGCACCCCGCCCGCCGGTGCCCGCGCACGACCCGTCCCGCTGGCCCCGCGAGACGCTGCCGGTGGACCTGACCGCGCTGCCGGTGCCGGTCCTCACCGACGAGGACGCCGGGCCCTACCTGACCCTCGGCGCGGTGCTCGCCACCGACCCGGACACCGGCGTCCGCAACCTGTCCGTGCACCGGATGTGCGTCCAGGGTCCGGACTCGCTGACCATCTGGATGGTGCCCGGCCGGGACCTGGAGCTCGCGTACCAGGCCGCGTTGCGGCGGGGGCGTCCGTTGCCGGTGGCCGTCCACCTCGGCCTGTGCCCGGCGGTGCTGCTCTCCTCCTGCTGCCCGACGTCACTGGTACCACCCGACCTCGACGAGCTGGCGGTGGCCGGCGCTCTCGCCGGACAACCGGTGGAGCTGCTGCCCTGCCGCACCGTGGACGCCGAGTTCATCGCGCACGCCGAGTACGTCATCGAGGGCGAGTTGCTGGCCGACCGGGCGCCGGAGAGCCGACACGGCACTGTCGCCACCCCGGAGTTCCTCGGCTACCAGGGCCGGGCGCACCCCGCGTTGCCGTTGATCCGGGTCACCGCGATCACCGCCCGGGAGAGCCCGATCCTGCAGGCCGTGTCCGGGCCCGGGCACGAGCAGTCGGTGCTGCTCGGCTTCGGGATGGAGGCCGCGGTGCTGGACGTGCTGCGCCGGCGGGGCACGCCGGCGCTGGCCGCGCACTGCCACACGGCGGGTGGCGGTCAGCTCATGGTGGTGCTGCAGTGGCCGGCGAAGCGCGGCCCGGAGGACGACGTCGCGGTACGCCTCGCCGCGGAGGCGGTGCTGGAGCAGTTCCGGATGGCCAAGCTGGTGCTGTGCGTGGACGACGACGTCGACATCGAATCCGACCAGGACCTGTGGTGGGCGATGGTCACCCGTTTCCAGGCCGATCAGGACCTGCGCGTGTTGCCGGACCGGGAGGGCTTCCCCCTCGACCCGAGCCAGCACACCGGCTACTCGCCGTCACTCTCGGCCGACGGGCGCACGGCGAAGGCGGTCTTCGACTGCACCGTCCCGTACGCCCAGCGGGCCCGGTTCATCCGGCCCCGTTTCACCGAACCGTCGATTCCCGCACCGCGGCGGCCAGCAGCGCCACGCCCTCGGTGATCCGTGCGGTGGGCAGCGCCGCGTACCCGATCAGGAAGGTCGGTTCGGCCGGTGGCCGGGTGACGAAGTAGCCCGAGGCCGGGTAGATCCGGACGTTGCGTGCGGCGGCGGCGCGCACGATCGCCGCCTCGTTGGCGTCGGGCGCGCCGCCCAGCGTCACCAGCACGTGCAGCCCGGCGGCCGTGCCGGAGATGCGCACACCCGCGCCGAAGTGTTCGTAGAGCGCCTCCAGCAGCCGGGCGCGTCGCTGCCGGTAGAGGCGGTCCATCCGGCCGATGTGCCGGGCGTACGCGCCGGAGGAGATGAACTCGGCCAATGCTTCCTGGGTCAGCGTCGGGGTCAGCCGGTCGGTGATCCACTTGACGCCGAGGAACGGCCGGACGAGGTGCTGTGGCAACACCGCGTACCCGATGCGCAGCGACGGGAAGAGGGTCTTGCTGAAGCTGCCGACGTAGACCACGTCCGCGTCCTGCGGGTCGGCGGCCAACGACGGGAGCCGCTCCTCGGCGAACGTGAACTCGTTGTGGTAGTCGTCCTCCAGCACCGTGGCGGAGTGTTCACGGGCCCAGCGCAGCAACGCTCGTCGCCGCCGCTCGGACATGATGAACCCGGTCGGGAACTGGTGCGACGGGGTCACGTAGATCAGGCGTACTCGGGACGGGTCGTGGCCGTGCGCGCGGACCTGGCTTTCGATCTCGTCGACCCGCAGGCCCTCCTCGTCGACGCCGACCGGCACCACGGCGGCCCGCGAGTAGCCGAAGATCTGCCGCAGCACGGTGTGGCTCGGGTCCTCGATGACCACCACGTCGTCCGGGCCGACGAGCAGCCGGACCAGGATGTCCATCGCCTGGGTGGCGCCGCTGGTCACCACCGTGTGTTCGCGGTTGGCGTCGAGTGCGCGGCTGCGGCGCAGCAGGGCGCTGATCTGGGTGCGCAATGACGAGGCGCCCTCGGCCGGGCCGTAGCCCAGCGCCACCGCGTCGGCCCGACTGACCGCCTCGGCGAGCGACTGCCGCCACCGGGTCACCGGAAAGCTGGCCAGCGCCGGGGTGCCGTGCCGGAAGTCGTACGCGCCGTCCGGCCGGTGCATCGGCGCTGGTTCCCAGGGCTTCCAGAGCGGGCTGCCGGCGTCGGTGGGCAGCGGAGGCTCGGGCCACAGTGGCGGGCGGGCGGCGCGTTGGGCCGGTGGCGGGGTGTCGGTCAGCGCGCCGCTGACGCGGGTGCCGGATCCACGCCGTGAGGTGAGCACCCCGTTGGCCCGCAGCAGTTCGTACGCCCGGGTCACCACGGTCCGGGAGACCCGGAGCTGGTGGGCCAGCTCACGGCTCGGCGGCACCGGGTCGCCGGGGCGCAGTCGACCGGTGCGCACGGACCCGCTGATCTGGTCGCAGAGCTGCTGTTGCAACGGAATCGAACTGTCGCGGTCCAGTGCGACGAGAAGCTGGGACGAACTCACCTGCGCGCGCACCCCCCAGGATCGACGCTGGTTCCGAGTCTAGTCACGACTCGGTGCACGCCGGCCGAGCCCCGCTACGCGTAGGCGAGGAGGAAGTCGACGGTGCCGGTGCCGCCGGGCTGTCCGGGTGCGACGGGCAGGCCGGGTTCACTGTTCAGGACGTAGAACCCGCCGCTGCCGACCAGGCGGGGTGTCACGGCGAGGATCTGCGCCGCCATCGTCGCCCCGGTGGGGCGTACCACGCTGTCGAGCAGGAGCCGGAAGAGGTTCTCGTTCAGGTTCGCGACGTGCAGGACCCGGTACGAGCGGGGCGCGGGCTGGCCGGTGCTGGTCAGGCCCCAGACGGGCACGACCTGGTTGCGCCAGCGCGCCGGGTTGTTGGTGATCGTGCTGTCGTGGTTGTTCAGCTGCGTCTGGATGCCGGAGTGGATCCCGGCCAGGTGGATGTGCAGCTGGTCCTGCATCCGGATCGTCGGGTCGGCCGAATTGATGCCCAGCCCGATGTGCGGGTAGACGACGTGTGCGGGTTGACCGGACTGGGCGTTGTTCCACGCTTCCAGCCAGTAGTTGGGGGCGTTGGTGGTCGTGATGAACGGGCACTCGATGCCGCTGATCCGGCAACTGGGGACGAGGAGGAAGTCGTGGTTCGACCCCGACCCCCCGTTGAGGATCACGTAGGTGGGGGTCGTCCGTAGACACTGCGGGAACGGCGGGCCGGTCTTGGTGCCCTCGCAGACCTGCACCCGGTCCCACAGGTCGTACCGGCCTCCCGTGTCGGTGGGGTAGCCGCACAGCTGGGAGGGCGTGGGGCAGGCGGTGGCGCCGGGGCCGCCGGGTTCCGGCGGGGCCGGCGCGGGGGTCTGGCCTCCGTCGGCGTGCCCGCCGTCGGCCAGTACCCGGTCGGCGCCCATCAGGCCCAGGAGTCCGGTCGCGCCGGCGGTCCCGGAGAGCCGGACGAACTGTCGTCTGGGTATCGCACCCACCGTGGCCTCCGTGATCGCCCTCCAGGAACGAGTCGAGATTAGGACGAACCGGCTGAACGGTGCGGCGGCCGCCGCACCGCGTCCCCTGAACGTGTCCGCCGCGGACTGCTACTCGACCGCCGTCACTGGTCGCGGCAGCCGACCTGGTCGCCGATCTCGTTCGGGATGCCGAACGGGCTGCATTCGATCGCGCTGCCTTCGCCCAGCTTCTTCCACCTGCCGTTGTCGTACTCGAAGACCAGTACGCCGTCGCCCTGCATGCTCGGGTCGACGGCGCGCACTCCGGCCGTCGCCCACCGACGTGCGCAGTTGATCTGGTCCGGGTCGATCCGGTGGCTGTCGCCGAGCCCTGACACCCGCTGAAGGGTGGCCGCGCTGACCGGACAGGCGGCCCGGGTGGCGTCGGGTGTCGCGGGTGCCGTGCGGGTCGGCGAGGTGTCCGGGGAAGCGGACGTGGCCCTGGGTACGGGCGACGTGGTGCCGGCCCCGGCCTCCGGCGTGGGCGAGGGGGTCGTGCAGGCCGCGAGGCCCGCCAGTACGGCGACGGGCACGAGGGCACGTAGCGTTGTCGAGGTCATCGGGTCCTCCGGTCCAACCTGGAAGTGTTTCCCGCTAGACGCCCGTCGACCCGTCGAGGTTGCGGCCGGCCGGAACGCCGGGGAATCCGCCCGAAGGACGGTACATCCGATGTATGGGCACCTACCTGGTCGCTCGACGGTGGCCGGTCGGGGATCCGTCCGTGTCGGGAAGCGCCGGGTCGATGCCGTCTCCCTGTCGGCGGCGCTCCGTGGAACGGGTCAGAGGGCGGATTCCCATCATCTATCGACCATTGCCGATTCCGTTGCGTCGGAGTAACCTTCGCGAAACACATCAGATGTCTGGCTGTCTCCGGGGCTGATCTCGGCCGGTCAATGCGGTCGCGGTCGATGCCAGCAAGCGGATCCCGACGACGGCTCTCATGGTTGTCCCGCTTCGGGTGGCCGGACCGGTCACCGTTTGGAGGATCGATGTCCGACCTGACTCGACGGCAAGCCATCAAGATCGGCGCGGCCGGTGCGGGCGGCGCTCTCCTACCGCTTCCCTGGACCGCCGCGGCCCGCGCGGACGCGGTGGCGCCGCCGCAGGTGCTGGCCGCCGGGGACCTCGCCCTCTGGTACGACGAGGGGGCCGGCACGGACTGGCTCCGGGCGCTGCCGATCGGCAACGGCCGCCTCGGCGCCATGGTCTTCGGCAACGTCGACACGGAACGGCTCCAACTCAACGAGGACACCGTCTGGGCCGGCGGCCCGCACGACCCGAGCAACCCCCGGGGCGCCGGTTCGCTGGGGGAGATTCGGCGCCTGGTCAACGCCAACCAGTGGACCCAGGCCCAGGACCTGATCAACCAGACCATGATGGGCAACCCCGGGGGTCAACTGGCCTACCAGACCGTCGGTAACCTGCGGCTCGCCTTCGGGTCGGCCAGCGGGGCGTCGCAGTACGACCGCACCTTGGACCTCACCACCGCCACCGTCACGACGTCGTATGTGCTCAACGGCGTCCGTCACCAGCGTGAGGTGTTCGCCAGCGCGCCGGACCAGGTCATCGCGATGCGACTCACGGCCGACCGGAGCAACTCGATCAGCTTCACCGCCACCTTCGACAGCCCGCAGCGCACGTCGGTGTCCAGCCCGGACGGTGCCACGATCGGCCTCGACGGCGTCTCCGGCAACATGGAGGGCGTCACCGGTCAGGTCCGCTTCCTCGCCCTGGCCAACGCCACCGTCACCGGTGGCAGCGTGTCCAGCTCTGGCGGCACCCTGCGGGTCACCAACGCCACGAGCGTGGTCCTGCTGATCTCCATCGGCTCCAGCTACGTCAACTACCGCAACGTCGGTGGCGACTACGGTGGCATCGCACGGCAGCGCCTGAGCGCCGCCCGGGCCGTCAGCTTCGACTCGCTGCGCAGCAGGCACGTGGCCGACTACCAGGCGCTCTTCAACCGGGTCACACTGGACCTGGGCCGCACCTCGGCCGCGAACCAGACGACCGACGTGCGGATCGCCCAGCACAACAGCGTCAACGATCCGCAGTTCTCCGCGCTGTTGTTCCAGTTCGGCCGGTACCTGCTGATCTCGTCCTCGCGGCCCGGCACGCAACCGGCCAACCTGCAGGGCATCTGGAACGACTCACTGACCCCCTCGTGGGACTCGAAGTACACGATCAACGCGAACCTGCCGATGAACTACTGGCCGGCCAACACGACGAACCTGGCCGAGTGTCACAACCCGGTGTTCGACATGGTCCGGGAGCTCTCGGTCGCCGGTGCGCGTACCGCCCAGGTGCAGTACAACGCGGGTGGCTGGGTCACCCACCACAACACCGACGCGTGGCGGGCCACGGCAGTGGTGGACGGCGCGTTCTGGGGGATGTGGCAGACCGGTGGCGCGTGGCTGTCGGTGTTGATCTGGGACCACTACCTGTTCAACGGCGACATCGAGTTCCTGCGGACGAACTATCCGGCCATGAAGGGTGCCGCGCAGTTCTTCCTGGACACCCTGGTGACCGAGCCGACCCTCGGCTACCTGGTGACCAACCCGTCGAACTCGCCGGAGCTCAGCCACCACTCGAACGCCAGCGTGTGCGCCGGCCCCACCATGGACAACCAGATCCTGCGGGACCTCTTCGACGGCGTCGCCCGTGCGAGCGAGGTCCTCAACGTGGACAGCACCTTCCGGGCGCAGGTCCGGGCCACCCGCGACCGGCTCCCTCCGATGAAGGTCGGCTCGCGCGGCAACATCATGGAGTGGCTCTACGACTGGGTGGAGACCGAGCCCAACCACCGGCACATCTCCCACCTGTACGGGTTGGCCCCCAGCAACCAGATCACCAAGCGCGGCACCCCGCAGCTGTTCGAGGCGGCCCGCCGGACCCTGGCACTGCGCGGCGACGACGGGACCGGCTGGTCGCTGGCCTGGAAAATCAACTTCTGGGCACGGATGGAGGAGGGCAAGCGGGCACACGACCTGATCCGCTACCTCGCCACCACCGCGCGGCTCGCGCCGAACATGTTCGACCTGCACCCGCCGTTCCAGATCGACGGCAACTTCGGCGCGACGGCGGGCATCGCCGAGATGCTGCTGCAGAGCCACGCCGGCGAGTTGCACATCCTGCCCGCGCTGCCGCCGGCCTGGCCGGCCGGGAAGGTGACCGGCCTGCGGGGTCGCGGCGGGCACACGGTCGGCATCACCTGGAGCAACGGTCAGGCCACCGAGGTGCTCGTCCGCCCGGACCGCGCCGGCACGGTCCGCCTGCGCGCCCGCATTCTCACCGGCACCGTCACGGTGGTCGACACCGCCGACGGTTCGGCGCCCCGGGTCACCCGGATCGAGTCCGACCTGGTCGAGGTCACCGTCCAGGCCGGGCGCACCTACCGGGTCACCAGCACGGGCGTCGCCACCCCGACGCTGGAGCAGAGCTTCACCAACGCCGGCATCACCAACGACAGCAACACCAACGTTGGAAACTTCGACGGCAACGGGGCAAGCCTGTCCGCGCAGGCCCTGGCCTCGGCCGGAGCCAGCCCGGGCGCCACGATCAGCCGCAACGGGGTGACCTTCCGCTGGCCCAACGTCAGCCCCGGCACGGCCGACAACGCCGTCGCATCGGGCCAGACCATCGGCATCAGCGGCACCGGCAGCACGCTCGGCTTCCTGCTGACCGGCACGTACGGCACCGTGTCCGGGACAGGCACCGTCGTGTACGCCGACGGCACCCGCCAGACGTTCACGCTGAGCTCACCCGACTGGTACGGCGGGCCCCACTCCGGGGGAACCGCCGCCATCGTGTCCGCGTACCAGAACCGGCCCAACAACGGCCGCCAGGCCACGGCCGCCTGCATCTACTACGTGGGTGTGTCGTTGCAGAGCAAGGCGGTTGCCCAGGTCGTCCTGCCCAACATCAGCGCGCGGCCGGCGGCCAACGTGCCGACCATGCACGTCTTCGCCGTCGCGATCGGCGGCTGACGGACCAGGTCCGCCACGGTGCACGACGACCGGGCCCGCTCCAATCGGGGCGGGCCCGGTCTCCGTCACGGCTGGCGGATCTGCTCACCCAGGCTCCGCACCCGGAAGTAGTCGAAGGCGACGTCGAGGTCGGTGGAGGTGCCGGCCCGGTTGAAGGCCAGCACCCCGGCCTTTGTCGGCTCGGCGTTCAGCGTTTGGGAGCCGATGTAGCGGTAGACGCTTCCGTCGGTGGAGTAGTAGGCGCGGTAGCTGTTTCCGATCTTCGTCAGGCGCAGCCAGGTGGCCCCGTCAGCCCCGACGATGCGCTGGGCGTCCGCACCGGTGATCTCCACCGTCGACGTCACGCCGTTCTGTTCGCGCAGGAAGACGACCCGGGCCTTGTGGACCGGCGCGCCGGCGTTGGCCATCTCCCAGGCGAGCTTGACGTAGTTGTCGTCGTCCGCGTACGCGAGGACACCGCCCTGCTCGTTGTTGGCGGCGAGTGGCCGGGAGAAGACGATCCTGGAGTCGGCCGTCCAGTCCCCGTCGACGTCCTGGAGCGCCAGGTTCTTCGCGGTGTTGACGGTGCCCTGCAGGTCACCCTGATGGGCGGTGATGACCAGCGACCCGTCGGCCAGACGCCACCTGCTGTCGTCCGGCCGGACCCACTGCCACTGCGGGCCGAGCTGGGTTGAGGCGAACTCGTCGCTGCCGGTGAGGGTGGTGTTCAGGTCCACCACGTAGACCGACGACGCGCCGCCGTTGGTGACGGTGACCCGTGCCTGCCCGGTGGCACTGTCGGCCTGCTCGAGCACCACCGAGGCGGCGGGGTCGGCGGCACGTGCCGCGACCGTCGGCACGGTCGTGGTGCCGGCCGGCGTGAGGACGTTGTAGTGCAGCACCGTCGGGGAGAAGGACGCCAGGGGCCTGTCGTCGACGCGCAGGCTCGCGAGCGTCGTGTCGGGCACCAGGTTGAAGACGTAGTTCTTCACCAGAGGCCCGAAGAAGCCCTTCGTGGTGACCTTGACGACCGCCTGACCGGGTACGCCGGCCGCCTGCGAGACGACCTCGTAACGGGCCTTCCGATCGGCGGTCCGCACCTTCGTGATGGTCGGCGACGCCCCGGCCGGCACCGGGATGGTGTACGCGTTCTCCGACAGGTTGAAGCCGCCGAACTCCTTCCCGCCCACCACGATCGTCGCGGACAGCGGCGCGTCGTCCACCGGGATGTCCCGCCCGCTGAACTCCTTCCAGTAGTTCACCGAGGTGTCCCGCCAGTCGGCGGCGTCCGCCTCGTGGACGGCGAGCTTGGCGCGTACCTCCGCGAACCGGCGTGCGTCGATGTCGGGCTGGAGCGTCTCCCAGGTCTCCCGCATCCAGGTCACGTACTGCACGCCCATCTGGTAGCGGTAGACCAGCTCGTCCCAGAACGTCCGGCCGCTGTCCATCCGGTGACCCCAGGGCACGTGGTGGAACCACATGAGCAGGTTCTCCGGGACTGAGTCGATGTTCCCGTAGCGCTGCTGCAACCGGGGAAAGTACTGGGCGGCCAGGTTGCTGCCGGTGGGGGAGCGGTCGAAGCCCAGGCCGACGCTGTCGGCCTTGTTGTAGTAGATCGGGCTCCAGTCGTCGCGGCCCGCCCAGTCGGCGGGGTCGGGGCGGTAGTGGGCGCCCTCGGCGAACTGGTGGCCGATGCCCAGCGGCGTCTGGTAGCTGACCAGCGACTCCCAGGAACCCATCATCATCGTCCGGATCGTGTCGACGACACGCCGGTCGTTGCTCCAGGTCATCCGGACCCAGTCGGTGGCGATGTCCTCCGCGTCGAGTGTCCAGTCCCATGCCTGACGGCCGAAGGCGAAGAGGTTCGCCTGGGAGAAGTGGTGCCCGGTCAGGTTGTCGGCGTTGCCGAGGTTGGCGACACCGACGATGGCCGTGTCCGAGTGGTGCTGGGCGGTCCCGTCGACGATGTCGCCGACCAGGCGCTCGCGCAGCAGCTTCCCGTTGGCGTCGGTGGCGTACGTGTCGGTCTTGAGGATCTCCTCGTACATCGGACCGAGGTAGGCCAGCATCCAGTTCTGGCCCGTGTACTCCTGCGTGATCTGGAGTTCCAGGGCCTGGTTGGTGTTCTCCATCCGGCCGAACATCGGGTGGATGGGCTCCCGGGCCTGGAAGTCCAGCGGCCCGTTCTTGGTCTGCAGGAACACGTTGTCGGCGAAGCGCCCCCTACTGCCGTCCGGCTGGACCTCGTCGTCGATCGGCCCGAACTCCAGGTAGGCCCGCTTGAGACGGTCGTTGTCGACCTCGGCGTTGTAGACGAACGTCCGCCAGTGCACTGTCATCCCGAGCGGCGCCACCGCGGCGGCGATGGCGTTGGCGCCGTCACCGTGGTCGTACCCGAAATCCTGTGGCCCTGGCTGGCCCTCCGAGTTGGCCTTCACGGTGAGGCCCATGAAGTCCGGGATGGCGGCCTGGATCTGCCGGGCCCGTCGGTTCCACCAGCCCCGGAAGTCGGCGCCGTAGGGGTTGAGCTGGCTGTTGGTGAGCGTGTCCGGCGCGAAGCGGCTGTCCGTGGGCGCGGTGTAGCGGATCGACAGGCCCAGCTTGATGCCGTACGGACGCAGCGCGTCGGCCAGGGCCGCCTCCTGCGCGATCCGGGCGCTGGTCAGGTACGCGTTGTCGGCGTTGACGTTGTTGATGGTGATGCCGTTGATGCCGAGGGACGCCAACGCCCGTGCCACCACGATGTAGCGGTCCAGGATGACGGGCAGGTTCCGTCCGGCGCTCGCCCCGGTCGCCGCGAAGTTGAAGATCGCCCCGCTCTCCCCGTTCAGTCCGCCCAGCCCGGATGCGTTGTTGCCGGCGTAGAGGCGCTCGGTCTCCCAGTTGTTCAGCAGCCGATGTTTGATCTTCGGTGACTCCGCGACGCGGAGACGGTCGATGGGTTTCTGCGTCTGCAGGAGCCGCAGGAAGGCGTAGGTGCCGTACAGCGCGCCGAGGTCGGTGTTGCCGGCGATGACGGTGAACCGCGCCTTCCCGCTCGTCACCGAACGGACGAGATAACCCTCGTCGCCGACCTTGGCCAGGTCCCGCGCCGGGACATTACGGCTCACCAACGGCGAACTCGTCGGCGTGCCGACGACCACCGCACCGTCCGGTACGCGGTGACCGTCGACCGTCGTCACGGGAGTCGGTTGGCCGAGCAGCCCGCCCAGCCCGCGTACCAGCTCGTCCCGGGCCGCGCCCAGCGTGGTCTCGGCCAGCTTCTCAGCGGACCCGGGTGCCATGGCGAGGTCCGGCGTGTGCCGGTGGACCTTCGTGGCGTCGGCGTTCTCGACCACGATCCCCGTGACCGTCCGGCGATAGTCGCGCAGCAGCTTCGAGTCGCTGACCGGCACGTACCGCAGCCACAGGTCGGAGCCGCTGTAGTCGTCAGGTGACGGGGCCGCGGCGACGGGTGTCGTGGCGACCGTGAGGGTGGCCGCGACCGTGGCGAGCACCGTTCCCAGCACGATGAGAGTCCGCCGTAGCCTGGGCGTCGAACCTCGGATCATCGCCATCTCCTCGTTCGTCCACTCGGGATGCCGTACGGCCCGGCGTGCGAGCACGACGACGTCGACAGATGGGTACGCATCGATGTTGAGCAACGCGACAGCGCCTCGGCAACGAGTTGTCGTTTCTTGTCGCGGCCCGCGACGGATCAGTCGGCGCTCACGACGTCAGGGACGCGGCGGACCGGGCGGATCCTCAGGCGTAGCGCGTGGTCGTGTAAAAGAAGATCCGGTCGATCGAGCACCCACGCTTTCGCTGCCGACCCGACCCGGTGCCGCCGTAAGTGCCTGCCCTCGACGGTCTCGACGTGCGGCGACGTCACCGCCTGCAACGCCTTCCAGGCCGCGTCGACCAGGACGACGAAGTCCCGCTGTACGCAGTCAGCCTCGTCCCCAGGGAACCACTTGAACGCCAGCCGGCCCGGCGACATCGCTTCAGGCCGTTCAGCCGTCGCACGGTACCGGCCGCCGGTAGCGGTGAGCACAGCCTCGTCCGTGGTCACCACCGAGGTGTGAAGGTACTGGATGAGAGGCCCCACGGTACCGCCGTCCCGGCCGAGCAGTCGCAGGAACGCCTGCGTGCGGTCGTGGTGCAGCGCAGCCGGCAACGAGTCGTGCAGCCTGATGGTCCGGGCTCGCTGGTCGTGGGTCTCCCATTGCCCGAGGTCGGCGATCGCGGGTGCCAGCGCATCGCCGAACGCCGCCTCGTCCGCAGGAAGCATGAAGGTGCTTACCTCCTTGGATCGCGACCCCGGTTCGAACATTCGGCCATGATGGCAGACGTCCGACCCTCCCGACCGCCACGGACCGCAGACCAGGCGGACTGTCTCCGCTCCCCGCGTTGTCGCGACACAACGAGGAGCCAGGGCCGCCACGTTCGAATCGAGTAGCGGCGCCGGCTCCCTCGTGAAACTGTCGTCGCGTGATTCAACCGACTCTACGTACCGCCCGTCTGCTGATGGTCCCCCTCGCAGATCGGCACTTCGAACTGGAGGTCGAGCTCGACTCCGACCCGGAGGTGCTCCGCTACATCACCGGGCGGGCGCGATCCAGGGACGAGGTGGCCACGTCTCACTCGCAGAGGTTGGCGCTGTCCGGCAAGGTGGGCGGCCTGGGTTACTGGATGGCGTTCGGGTCCGATGGCGGTGCGCGTGGCACGGTAGCGCCGGAGCATGAGGACCAGGGCGATTTCATCGGGCTCATGATGCTTCCGCCGGCACACGGCCCCGACCAGCCGGACGATCCAACCGTCGCGGAGTTGGGCTACCGGCTTGCCCGCCACTGCTGGCGTAGAGGTCTGGCCAGCGAGGCATCGCAGGCCCTGCTGCGGCATGCCTTCGACACGGTCGGGCAGAGCCGGGTGATCGCGCAGACCATGACGGTGAACGTCGGCTCTCAGGGCGTGATGAAGGCCGTCGGCATGAGGTATGTGCGCACCTACTTTCCTTCCTGGGACGACCCGATACCAGGGACGGAATCCGGTGAGGTGGAGTACGAGATGACCCGTGAGATGTGGGAGTCGGTAACGGATCCGATGATGGCCACCGCGCCATCGGCAAGGAGGACCTGTGCTCACCGTCAGTAACCGCTTACCTGAGCACAGCCTCACCGCCTGGGTATCGCTGGACGTCACCAACGCGTTCACGACGATCAACCACGCGTCCCACGAGGGCAAGTGGCGTGGGGTCTCCGTCGGGTCGATCGACGTCACAGTCGTCGGCCCGACGGAGATCGCCGGGGTCTGACCATGGGCCTGGACGCGATCAGGGCGGCCCTCCCCGAGTACGCCAGGGACATCGCGCTCAACCTGGACACCACCATCGGCACCTCGCTGCTGACCCCGGCGCAGGCCTGGGGTGCCGCGCTGGCGTGCGCGGTGACAGCCCGGAACCCGGTGGTGCTGCGGGAGATCGCGGCCGAGGCGCTCGGGCACCTCGGGCCGGAGGGTGTGGAGGCAGCCAAGGCCGCTGCCGCGATCATGGCGATGACCAACGTCTACTACCGGGCCAAGCACCTCATCGGTGACGAGCGGTACGCCTCGATGCCGGCCCGGCTGCGGATGCGGGTCACCGCCCGACCCGGCGTGGACAAGGGTGACTTCAAGGTGTGGTGCCTCGCGGTGTCGGCGATCGCCGGCTGCGGGGTGTGCCTGGAGGTGCACGAGAAGTCGCTGCGCGACCGCGGCTTCACCGGAGAACAGGTGCACGAGGCACTGCGGATCTCCGCCGTGGTGCACGCCGCGGCGGTCACCCTGGACGCCGAGGCGGCCCTGGCCGGAGGAACCACACCCTCCGCCTGAGCACCGCAGCCCTCCCGCCGTTTCCATCCCCCGACAGCCGGGTAGCTCCCGTGGGGGAACGCACCCACCGACGCCGCGACGATCGGCGACAGTCAGGAGTGAACGGCATGGACAGGATCGATCCGCACGCCACCCACGCCGGGCCGGACCCGCTGCACGGCGGCGACCAGGGCGCGGTGCCCGGCGGTGCGCCCGCCGGCACCTTCGACCCCTGGCGCTACCGGGATCACGCCGGGGTGGCTGACGCCGACCTGGTCGGCTACAAGGTCGAGGCCACCGACGGCGGGGTCGGCAAGATCGACAGCGCCAGCCACGAGGTGGACGGCAGCTACCTGGTCGTGGACACCGGCCCGTGGATCTTCGGCAAGAAGGTGATGCTCCCGGCCGGCACCGTCAACCAGGTCGACCACGACCAGCGCACCGTCTCCGTCGACCGCACCCGGGACCAGATCAAGGCCGCCCCGGAGTACGACGAGACCAGCCACAGCGACCCGAGCTACCGGGATCGGCTGGGTGGCTACTACGACGAGACGTACGGCGCCCTTCCGCCTGGCACGGCACGCTGACGGTTCGGCTCGACGGCCGGTGGGGCACGGACCCACCGGCCGTTACCGTGTGAGCGTGGACGCCATCGACGACAGCCGCCAGATCTCCCTCCCGGCCACCTTCAACTTCCGCGACGTCGGTGGCTACCTCGGCCACGGCGACCGGTCCGTACGCCGGGGCCGCCTCTACCGCTCCGACTCGCTGCACCGCCTCACGGAACAGGACCGGGACGCGTTCGCCGCGATCGGCGTCCGCACCGTGATCGACCTGCGCCGCCCCAGCGAGGTGGAGCGCGACGGCAGGGTGCCGGCCTACCAGGGGCTGACCTACCGGCACATCCACCCGGAGCACGACGACTGGGCGGGTACGCCGCACGAGGAGGGCGCCAGCCTCGCCCGGTACCTCGCCGACCGTTACGCCGACCTGGCCCAGACCGGCACCGCCGGGCTGGCCGAGGCGGTCGGGCTGATCGCCGACTCCGCCAACGCCCCGGTGGTGGTGCACTGCGTCGCGGGAAAGGACCGCACCGGCATCGTCTGCGCGTTGACCCTCGCCGTGCTCGGCGTCGACGACGCGGACATCACCGCGGACTACGCGCTCAGCAGCGAGGCCTCCGCCCGGTACAGCGCCTGGCTGGCCACCGTCACCCCGGGCGGGGTGGACGTGCCGGCGCCGTTCCTGGCCTCCCCCGCCGAGGCGATGCAGATCTTCCTCGACGAGCTGCGGGCCGGGCACGGGTCCATCGAGGCGTACCTGCGGCACGCCGGGGTGACCGACGAGCAGCTCGCCGCCCTCCGCGACCACCTGCTCGATGAGGCGTAGACCCAGCGAGGTTGGCCTGTCCGCTCGGACGGGCCAACCTCGCGACGAGCGTCAGAGGACCCGGTGCACCCAACCGTGCGCGTCGGCGGTCCTGCCGCGCTGGATGTCGACCAACTGCTGACGCAGCGACATCGTGACCCGGCCGGGCTCGCCGCCACCGATCAGGAACTCGCCGTCCGGGAAGCGGACCCCACCGATCGGGGTGACCACCGCGGCGGTGCCGCAGGCGAACACCTCCCGCAGGTGACCGCTGGCCGCGTCGGCCTGCCAGTCGGCGAAGCTGACCGGCCGCTCCTCGACCTGGTGCCCGGCCGCCGCCGCCAGCGTCATGATCGCGTCGCGGGTGATGCCGGGCAGGATCGTGCCGGTCAGCGGCGGGGTGACCACAGTGTTGTCGTCGTAGACGAAGAAGACGTTCATGCCGCCCAGCTCGTCGACGAACCGGCGCTCCACAGCGTCCAGGAAGACCACCTGGTCGCAGCCGGCCTCGATGGCCTCCGCCTGGGCCGCCAGCGACGCGGCGTAGTTGCCACCGCACTTGGCCGCGCCGGTGCCACCGGGGGCGGCCCGGGTGTAGTCCGGGGAAACCCAGACGGTCACCGGCTTGACCCCACCGCTGAAGTACGACCCGGCCGGTGAGGCGATCACCAGGTAGAGGTATTCGTTGGCCGGGCGGACGCCGAGGAACACCTCGCTGGCGAACATGAACGGCCGCAGGTAGAGGCTGCCGTCCTCGTCGGTGGGGATCCAGTCCTGGTCGATCTCGATCAGCTTGTGCAGCGAGTCGATGAACACCTCGGGCGGCAGCTCCGGCATCGCCATCCGCTGCGCCGACGCGACGAACCGGGAGGCGTTGGCGTCCGGCCGGAACATCGTCACGCCGCCGTCGGCCGTCCGGTACGCCTTCAGGCCTTCGAAGATCTCCTGCGCGTAGTGCAGCACGGCGCTTGCCGGGTCCATCGGGATCGGCCCCCGCGCCTCGACCCGGGCGTCGTACCAACCCTTGCCCTCGGCGTAGCGGATGGTGACCATGTGATCGGTGTGGACGCGGCCGAACCCGGGGTTGGCCAGCAGGGCGGCCCGGTCGGCGGCGGATACCGGCGCGGGATTCGGACGGATCTCGAAGTCGAGCTTGTCACCACCGCTCATCGCGCTGACCTCCCTGCGGGACAACGGCATGCGGGACCGCACACCGAGTTGGCTGTGCCAGAAACTTACCCCGAACGGTCGTTCAGCGGGTAGCGCCGTCCGGCCGGGACGGCGTGCCCGGGCAGGCCGACGCCGGGGTGGTCAGGCTACGGAGTGGGCGGCGAGCCGGTCGCCGACCTCTTCGGTCCGCAGCGTCACGCCCGGGGTGCGGCTGGCCAGCTCGGCGGCGACCGCCGCGTTGACGCGGGCGGCAGCCTCGGCGTGCCCGAGCTGCTCCAGCAGCAACGCGGCGGAGAGCACCGCGGCGACCGGGTCGGCGACACCCTGACCGGCGATGTCCGGTGCCGAGCCGTGCACCGGCTCGAACATCGAGGGGTACGCCCCCTCGGGGTTGATGCAGCCGCTCGCGGCCAGCCCGATCCCGCCGGTGACGGCGGCGGCGATGTCGGTGAGGATGTCGCCGAAGAGGTTGTCGGTGACCACCACGTCGTAGCGCTGCGGCTGGGTGACCAGGAACATCGCGGCGGCGTCGACGTGCTGATATTCGGTGGCGACGTCCGGGTGCTCGGCGGCGACCGCGTCGAACGTGCGCGCCCAGAGCGACCCGGCGTGGGTGAGCACGTTGGTCTTGTGCACCAGGGTGACCTTGCGCCGCTCCCGGCGGCCGGCGCGGGCGAACGCGTCGCGGATCACCCGCTCCACGCCGTGCCGGGTGTTCAGGCTCTCCTCGGTGGCGACCTCGGCGGGGGTGTCCCGGTGCAGCGAGCCACCGGCCCCGGCGTAGAGACCCTCGGTGCCCTCACGCACCACCACCAGGTCGACCTCGCCCGGCTTCACGCTGCCCAGCGGGCCGGCGACCCCGGGCCACAGCCGGGACGGGCGCAGGTTGACGTACTGGTCGAAGGCGAACCGGAGCTTGAGCAGCAGACCTCGCTCCAGCACACCCGGCGGAACCGTGGGGTCACCGACCGCGCCGAGCAGGATCGCGTCGTGCCCGGCCAGCTCGGCCAGCACGGAGTCGGGCAACACCTCTCCGGTACGGTGCCAGCGGGCCGCGCCGAGGTCGTACTCGGTGGCCTGAACGCCGGGCAACACCGCGTCGAGGACCTTACGGGCCTGCGCGACCACCTCGGGCCCGATGCCATCCCCGGCCACCACAGCGATCCGCGCCACGACCGCACTCCTCTGCTCAACGGTTCCGTACCGGGCAACGGTACGTCGCCGTCCCGCCTCCCGGTACGCGGCTTCCAGTATTCGGGATACGCCGATGCACAGCACCCTCTCAGCTGAGACTCATGAGGCGATCATCTCCGCTGCCTACCGTGGTGGTCAGTGGGTCACGGGGGCCTGCTGACCACCGGGGGTCGCGGCGACGCGACACCAAGCGCGAGGGGGCGAACGCGATGCGCGTCGACGAGCAGCCACGGACCCGCTGGCCGGACCTGTCCGCGTTCCGCAACCGCCGGCCGGACCTCCGACTCGGCAGCCGCCGGCAGCGGATCGACCCGGCCGCCGCCATCGACGGCCGAATCGCCGTGCAGCACACCGTCCGCACCGCGACCGCTGAGTACACCCTCCTGCTCAACGCGCCCGCCTGGCTCGGCCGTCGAGGCGTCGGCGAGGCACTACGGGACAGCGTGGCGGAGCTTCGCGCCATCGACCTCACCTACAGCCCCAACCGTCCGGAGAGCCTGGTCTCCCGCCTACGTCGAGGCGAGATCAGCCCCGACTCGTACCCGCCCCTCGCCGACCTGGTGGACCGCTGCACGGCCATGCGCGCCGCCACCGACGGGTGGTTCGACGCCTGGGCGGTGCCCGGCGGCTTCGACCCGGGCGGCCTGCTCGGCGGCTGGGCTGTCGAGCGCGCCGCCGAGAGGCTGCGCGCCGCAGGCGTCCACGACTACGCCGTGCTCGCCGGCGCGGACCTCGTCGTCCGGGGGCACGCGCCGCACGGTGGGCCCTGGCGGGTCGCCGTGCACCACCCGACCGCCCCCGAGCGCGCGCCGCTGGTGTTGGAGATGACCGCCGGCGCGGTCGGCACCTCCGGGGTGACGGGGCGGCAGGGACATGTGGTGGATCCGCACACCGGCGAGCCGGCCGACCACCTCGTCGCCGCCACCGTCGTGGGCCCCGACCTGACGATCGCCGACGCCTACGCCACAGCGCTGTACGCGGCCGGCCCCACCGGCCTGGCCTGGTTCCGTGGCGACTCCGACTATCGCGCGCTCTTCGCACACCGACGCTGACGAGGCACACCGACGCTGAACAGCAGGTCGTTGCAGCGAGCCCGTCTCCCCGCGGTGCTCCGGCCCGATTCGCACCTCGGCCGCCCACAACCGGTGAACCCGGTGATGGTTCCTCTGCCGGCGAACCCCGTCGCCGGTGGTGGTCGGCCGGTCGGGCCTTGCGATCGGCCCCCACGGTCTCGGCAACGACCGTGGGGCCACAGCGGTCTCGGCCGTCGGGGTCATCGGCTTCGTCGGCCTGGTCGCCCCGCACGCCGCGCG
>NZ_JBSFBM010000027.1:0-33741 GCF_053592955.1 Micromonospora sp. NPDC002411
GGCGGACCCGCAGGCCCGCCGCGCCGCCGACTGTCGATCAGCTGCCGAAGAACACCTCGGCCTCGGCGTACCGCTCCAGCGGCACGGTCTTCAGCTCGCGGGTGGCGTCGGCGAGCGGCACCCGGACGATGTCGGTGCTCTGCATCGCGACCATCTTGCCCCAGTCGCCGTCGTTGACGGCGTCGATGGCCTGCAGGCCCAGGCGGGTGGCGAGCACCCGGTCGAAGGCGGTCGGGGTGCCACCGCGCTGGATGTGGCCGAGCACCACGGTGCGGGCCTCCTTGCCGGTCTTGGCCTCCAGCTGCTCGGCGAGCCACTGGCCGATGCCGCCGAGGCGGACGTGACCGAACGAGTCCAGCTCCTGGTTGGCGAGGACCATCTGGCCGTCCAGCGGCTGGGCGCCCTCGGCGACCACGACGATCGGGGCGTACTGGTGCTGGAAGCGCTTCTCGACGTAGCCGGCCACCTGGTCGACGTCGAACTGCCGCTCGGGCAGCAGGATCACGTTGGCGCCGCCGGCCAGGCCGGCGTGCAGGGCGATCCAGCCGGCGTGCCGGCCCATGACCTCGACGACCAGCGTGCGGTGGTGGCTTTCCGCCGTGGTGTGCAGGCGGTCGATGGCCTCCATCGCGATGTTGACAGCGGTGTCGAAGCCGAAGGTGTAGTCGGTGGCGCCGAGGTCGTTGTCGATCGTCTTCGGGACGCCGACCACCTGCACGCCCAGCTCGTAGAGCTTAGTGGCCACACCGAGGGTGTCCTCGCCGCCGATCGCGATGAGCGCGTCCACGCCCTGCTCGGCGAGATTGTCCTTGATCCGCTCGACGCCGTTCTCGATCTTGAACGGGTTGGTGCGGGACGAGCCGAGGATGGTGCCGCCACGGGGCAGGATGCCGCGAACGTCGGCGATGCCCAACGGACGGGACAGACCCTCCAGCGGGCCCTTCCAGCCGTCCCGGAAGCCCACGAACTCGTGACCGTAGGTGGCGACACCCTTACGGACCACCGCCCGGATGACCGCATTGAGACCTGGGCAGTCGCCGCCGCCGGTGAGCACGCCGATACGCATGATCCGTCATCCTCCTGGAGCATCAGGTAAAGCCCGATATGCCCCAGGGTATGTGTCAGGTCAGACCATCGGCGCCGTTGCCGGCCCGGGGCGGGCCGTCACTGCGAACTGTAGTCGGCCCGCAGGTAAGGCGACAGCGCGCCCCGGTGGCGACCCGGCTCAGAAGGTCACCTCGTGGTTCTCGCCGGCCTTCGGTGGCCGGCCGGTGACCGCTGCCTTCGCGTAGCCGAGGAGGTTGACCACCGTGCTACCCGGCGAGTCCCAGTACTCGGCCGAGGTGGCGTGCACCTTGATCAGCGTGAGACCGGGGGTGTCCAGCCCGCCGGGGAACCAGGCCTTGAGCAACGGGTTCCACAACCGCTCGGCCCGAGCCCGGTCGAACCCCTCGGTGGCGGTCCCCGAGATCGACACCCAGGCGTGGTGCTTCTGGTCGGAGAAGGCGACGTTGACCTCCGGGTTCACCCGGAGTTGGCGGACCTTGGCCGAGTCGGCGTAGGCGAAGAACCAGAGGTCGCCGTCGAACTCGACCTCCTGGAGCCCCATCGGCCGACTCACCTGCCGACCGTCCAGCGCGATCGTGGTGAGCATGCAGATCCGGGCGGCCCGAGCCAGCTCGGTGATCCGGACGCGGGACTCTGCGGCGCTGGTCGGCTCGTTGCTCATGGCACTCTCCTCCGCTTCGGTTCGCCGAACCGATGCCCGGGACAGAACCGGTCAAACCTACGGCGGTACGACCGGCGGTCAGCGGGCCGTCATCGCCCGCCAGCGGGCCAGGTTGTGCCGGGCGTCGACCAGAGCGTCGTGCCGGGCCGCGTCCGCGTCCGGCAGGGTCGGCCGCCCACTGTCGTCCCAGAGCTGCCGCAGCTCCTTGGTGTAGCGGGGGATCTCCCGGGGCAGCGCCGGCATCGCACCCCAGAGCTGGGCGAGCACCACGTGGTCGTACGCGGCGTACCAGGCCCACAGCTCCAACTGCTCCCCCGGCCGGTCCCGGATCGGCTCGACCAGGAAGTCGTACAGGTCGTCGCGGATGCGCTCACGCGACCGCCAGGCCCGGTCCGCCGGGGAGGGCAACTTGTCCAGCACGTTGCGTCGGACCCAGGGCACGGCGCGGGAGTCGTCGAACTCGGTGGAGACCGCGTAGAACTCGCGGCCGTACTCGTCGACGACACCGATCGAGACGAGGTCGACGGTGGTGCCGTCCTCGATGAACTCGCAGTCGTAGAAATAGCGGTAGACCATTCCGGGCATCTTCGCCCACCGACGCGCGACAGTTCCCGGCGGGGTCCAGCTCGCGACGGTCACGGAAAAGCTTCGAGGGGTGTACAGCAAGCGACCGGACCGTCATGATCTGATGTGTACCGCTACCGGACGCCGAATCGGTGTCAGTTCACCTTGTCAGGGCCATCAGGTTCACCCGGTGAGCGAGTTTGTGGTCCATGACCGGGGAGGGGTTGGGCCGTGGAGATGCGCCTTCCGGAGCCGGGTGACGCGCTCACGGGTGTCGAGATGTTCGCCGGGTTGGAGCCCGAGGTACGGCAGCGTGTCATCGCCGCCGCCGTTCCGCGCACCTACCGCAAGGGCCAGTTGCTCTTCGTGGAGAACGACCCGGGCGAGTCACTGATCGTGCTGCGCCGCGGCGCGGTGGCGGTCTTTCGCACCGCACCGACCGGCGAGCGGGCCGTGTTGTCGGTGATCCGACCACCCGACGTGCTCGGCGAGGTCTCCCTGCTGGACGCGTCGACCCGGTCCGCGTCGGCCGAGGCCATCGAGGACTGTGCGGCGCTCGCACTGTCCAGGGGCGCGTTCATGGAGCTGGTGCACTCCAACCCTCGCATCCTGGACGCGGTGATGCGCTCGTTGGGTGGGCTGATCCGTCGGCTCACCGAGCAGAACGCCGACCATGTCTTCCTCGACCTACCCGGTCGGGTGGCCAAGACGCTGGTCCGGTTGGCCGGTGAGAGCCAGGCACCGATGATCACGATCGAGCTCAACCAGAGTCAGTTGGCCGAGATGGCCGGGGGTTCCCGACAAAGCGTCAACCAGGCGATCGGCTCGTTCGCCAGCCGCGGCTGGCTGCGTACCGAGGGGCGTCGGATCGTGGTGACCGACGTGGCCGCGCTGCGCCGTCGCGCCGGCATGAGCGACCGCTGACACCACTGACACACGCGAAACGGCCGGGCCGCCCGTGGGCGACCCGGCCGTTCGTATCCGTCACCGGTGTGGGGTCACACCCCGGAGCTGCCCGGCCCGGCCCACTTGTCCGGGCCCTTGCCGTCGCCGCCCGGGCCGTGCGACTGCTCGCTGACGATGCCCTCGGCCTGGAGCGTGGCGAGCGTGGCCGCGTCGACGTCCACCGAGTCGCCTGCGGAGTGGCTGACCCCGTTGCCGTCGGTCCAGTCGCTCTCCAGCTTGACGTACACCATTGACCTGTCCCCCTCTGGTCGCTGCTCGATATCTGGCCGCCTGAATCTAGTCGCTCTGGTCCCTTGGTGGACTGTCCACAAGCCAACAGGCCGGTACCTGACAGCGGCGGACGAGAGCGATAATTCCCGGCAGGGGACGCCACCGGCGTCGACCTGTTCGCCTCTGGGGGAGGTGTCATCGCCGCGCAGTGTGGACGCTGTGGACGCACGGCCGCCGACGGAGACCGTTTCTGCGGTGGCTGCGGCGCCGAGCTGGGGGCTGTGTGCCCACACTGTCTGCGCCCACTCGCCTCGGACGTCACGTTCTGCACGTCGTGCGGGTCGCCGCGACCGGGCGCCGAACGACCGGCCCCGGTCCATCCGCAGGAGGACCGCCGCCGGGTGAGCGTGCTCTTCGTGGACCTGATCGACTTCACGCCGTACGTCGAGCGCGCCGACCCCGAGCAGGTCCGGGGCATGCAGACCGGCTTCTTCTCCGCCGCCCGCCGGGTGGTCGGTCAGTACGGCGGGGTGGTCGAGAAGTACATCGGGGACGCGGTGATGGCGCTCTTCGGTGCCCCGATCGCCACCGAGACCGACGCGTTGCGCTGCGTACGGGCGGGTCTCGAACTGCAACGGGTGCTCACCCGGTTCGCGCCGACCGGCAGCACCGAGTTGCGGTTCCGGGTCGGGGTCGCCACCGGCGAGGCACTGGTGGACGTTGCCGCCGCTCGCGACGGTGGGCAGGCGATCGTTGCCGGCGACGTGGTGAACACCGCCTCCCGGATGCAGTCCGTCGCCCCGCCCGGCGGGGTGCTGGTCTGTGGCACCACCCACGCGCTCACCAAGGACGCGATCCGCTACGAGGAACAGCCCCCGGTCACCCTGCGCGGCCGGTCGTCGCCGACCGAGGTGTGGTTGGCGCTCTCTCCCCTGCGTCGCCAGCCCACCGACCGGGAGCCGGACACCACACCGTTGGTGGACCGGGAACACGAGCTGGGCATGCTCGTCAACGCGTTGCACAGGTCGCTGCGCGACCGTCGACCGCAGGTGGTGACGATCTTCGGCCGGGCCGGCATCGGCAAGAGCCGGCTGCTGCGGGAGCTCTACCGGCACACCGGCCGGCTGGTCGACGAGCCGCTGACCTGGCGGACCGGCCGCTGCCCGCCGTTCGGCGAGAACGTCACCTTCGCGGCGCTCGCCGACATCGTCAAGTCCGAGGCGGGCATCCTCGACACCGACCCGGCGGGCAGCGCCGCGCAGCGGCTGGCCGCCGCAGTGAGCGAGCTGATCGGCCCGGGCGAACGGGACCGGGTGGTGGACGCGTTGCGCCCGCTGGTCGGGCTGCCCGGCACGCCGCTGCCGGCCGAGGAGGCGGAGTCGGCATGGCGTCGCTTCCTGCTGGCGCTGGCCACCCGACGACCCACGGTGCTGGTCTTCGAGGACCTGCACTGGGCCGACGACGCGATGCTGCGCTTCGTGGAGCTGCTCGGAGCGGCAGCCCGCGACGTGCCGCTGCTGCTGCTCTGCACCGCACGTCCGGAGCTGGTCGACCGGGACCCGAGCTGGGCCGGGACGATCACCGGCTCGGTGACCATCACCCTGCCGCCCCTGCGCGACACCGGCATCGCGGCCCTGTACGCGCACCTGTTCGGCCAGGCGGCGTTCTCCGCCGACATGCTGAGCCCGTTGATCGAGGTGGCCGGCGGCAACCCGCTCTACGCGCACGAGTACGTCCGGATGCTGATCGAGCAGGGGGCGCTGCGCCAGTCCGGGCGGGGGTGGTCGCTGGACAAGCACCTTGAGCTGACCATGCCGGAGAGCGTGCACGCGGTCATCGCCAACCGGGTGGACCTGCTGGACGCCAAGGACCGCGCGGTGCTGCTGGCCGCGTCCGTCGTCGGGGTGCAGTTCTGGCCCGGCGCGGTCGCCGCCGCGCTCGGTCAGCCGGTCGAGTCGGTCGAACGTTCGCTGCGCCGACTCGAACAGCGCGACTTCGTGCACGAACAGTCGGCGTCGACGATGGCCGGGCAGGCGGAGTTCCGGTTCCGCCACGTGCTGGTCCGCGACGTCTGCTACCAGCGGTTACCGCGTACCGAGCGGGTGGCCCGGCACGAGCGGGCCGCCGACTGGCTCGACGCGCTGTCGCACTCCCGCGACACCGACCTGGCCGAGGTGCTCGCCCACCACCGCTGGGCGGCCCACGAGATCGCCCGCTCGCTGGGCATGGAGGTGCGGCGCTACGCCGGGCCGGCGCGGCAGGCGCTGCACCGGGCGGCCCGCCGGGCGTACGCGCTGCACGGGCTGGACGCGGCGGCCAGCCACGCGGGCCGGGCTCTCGGCCTGGCCGACGACGACGACCCGGTGGGTCGGCTCCAGTTGGAGTTGTTGAGCACCGAGATCTCGTTCTACCGGGACGGCAACGCGTTCCTGTCCGGGGGTGGGGCGGAGCAGGTGCACACGCTCGCCGACCGGTTGCTGTCGCACGGCGACGACGCCTGCGCCGCCCGGGCGTGGACGCTGCTCGGCCAGGCCGCCTGGCTACGCGCCGACCGTGGTGACGCGTTGGCCTGCCTGGATCGCGCGGTGCACCTGTTCGAGCCGCTGCCGGACAGTCCGCAGAAGGCGGACGCGTACGCGGAGATGGGCCGGTTGCACATGCTCAACTACGAGCGGGACCCGGCCGTGGCGGCGGCGGACACGGCGGCGGAGATCGCCGAGCGGTTGGGCCTGACCGAGACCCGTACCAACGCGCGGATCACCGCGGCCACGGCCCGTTACCAGTCCGGGGACCGGGTGGGCCTGGACGAGTTGCACGCGATCGTCGAGTTCGCCCGGGCCGGTCAACTGCTGGCGTTGCCCCGGGCCACCCAGAACCTCGCCTACGCGATCCGCGAGGAGGGCGACTGGCTACGGTCCAACGCCCTGCTCTCGGCCGCGCCGGCACGGACCGCCAGCGGTCAGACCCTGACCACCAGTTATTCGGCCGAGGCGATGCGTGCCTGGTTCGACGGTGACTTCGGTCGGCTGCTCACGGCGGCGGAGGCGTTCGTGGACACGCCCACCGGCAGTTGGGACATGCAGGTGCGTGGGTTGCGTTGCTGTCTGCTGGTGTTGCGCGACGACGACGATCCGGACGACCTGGCCGACGCGCTGGACACTGCGCGGCGCAGCGGGTTCCACCGGCTGCACTGGACGATGCTGAGCATGGCCGCGTTGTGCCGGGCGTTGCAGGGGCGCGCGGCCGAGGCGGCGGAGCTGATCGAGGAACTGGACCGGTGCTGGTCGGCGGTGCCGGCGCTGGCCAGCGGGGAGTGGATCGCCGCCGCCGCGTACGCCGCGGCTCTGAGCGGTCGGGACGCGGCGGTGCGGGTCCGCACGATGCTCGGCCGGGTCGGGCATCGCACGCCCTGGTCGGAGGCGGCGTTGCGGACCGTGACGGCGGCCCTGGCGGCGGCGGACGGCGACCACCAACGCTCCGCCGAGCTGCACCTGGCCGCCGCCGAGACCTACGGGCGGGTCCCGGACGTGAGCGACCGGGTGCTGGCGTTGGCGTTCGCGGCGGCGGAGCTGACCCGGGCCGGCGATCCGGCGGGCGCACGGGAGACCCTCGCCGAGGTACGCGTCTTCGCGTTGCGCAACGACGCCCCCGGCCTGCTCGCGCTGGCCGGGCGCCCGATCACCCCGACCGGGCCGGCGGTCGCGTGTTGAGCCGCCTCGGGCGACTGACCACTGAGCCGCCTCAGGCGACTGACCACTGAGCCGCCTCAGGCGGCGACTGGCGTCTTGAGCTTCTGCGCGTAGATGTCGACGTACTCGCGGCCGGAGAGCTCCATCAACTCGTACATGACCTCGTCGGTGACCGCGCGCTCGACGAACCGGTCGCCGGCCAGGCCGGCGTAGCGGGAGAAGTCCAGCGGCGCGCCGAAGCGGACCCGCACCTGGCCGACCCGCGGGAGGAGCCTGCCGGGCGGCTGGAGTTCGTCGGCGTTGAGCATCGCCACCGGCACCACCACCGCGCCGCTCTCCAGGGCCAGCCGCGCCACACCGGTCTTGCCCCGGTAGAGCCGCCCGTCCGGGGAGCGGGTGCCCTCGGGGTAGATGCCGGCCACTCCCTGGGCGCGCAGCACCCGCAACTGGGTGTCCAGGGCGGCGCGGGCGGCCTGACCGCCGGAGCGGTCCACGGGGATCGTGCCGGTGCCGACGAAGAACATCTTCATCAACCGACCCTTGATCCCCTTGCCGGTGAAGTACTCCGCCTTGGCCACGAAGGTGACCCTCCGCGAGACGATCAACGGGATGAAGATCGAGTCGAAGAAGGAGAGGTGGTTGCTCGCCAGAATCACCGGGCCGGTCGCTGGCACGTGGTCCAGCCCCTCCACCCGTGGGCGGAAGATCAGCTTGAGCAGCGGACCGAGGAGCACGTACTTCAACAGCCAGTAGAGCACCGGCGTCCTTTCCCGTGGTGTGCCCGCGACAACGCCAGCCGGCGTCGCCGACGAGCCTACGAAGCGCGCGCTCTCACCACAACGGACGAAGCTGCGGGCTGACGCACCGACCGGTCCGAGGCCAGGCGCGTGTCCGGCCTCACGACCACATTCGACATCCGTCGAGCACGGCCCGCCGTCAGGCGTCCGGCTGCTTCGGTCTCGCAGAGTGCCGTCGTCGTCGGATCACCGCAGCGAGTTCACGCAGGATGACAACGGGAGGCCCGACGCTGAGAAACACTGCGACCCAGGCACGCCAGGCTCCCTCCCTCACGATGTCGGGCAACAGGATCACGGTGAAGAGGAGCATGAGACCCCACACCGACAGCCTTCGCCCCGAGTTGCCCGACGTCGTCACACCGCGTTGGCGGCGGCCGCCGGGGTGGCCAGCAGGTACACCGGCGGCTGGGCCACCAGCGCCGCCCGCCACCGCCGACTCCGCGGATTCCCGGTCCATCCCGCCCTCTCGATGCGCGGCGCGCTACTCACCCCGCCGTTCCTTCCACTGTAGGTACCCGCGGTACAGCTCCTCCTCCCGCCGTCGCATGCGTCGGTGCAGCACCCGGGAGACGACGAGGAGCACGGCGCCGCCGCCCAGCATCAGGTAGCCCAGCGCCCGGTCGCCGGGGATCTTCGGAGCGGTGCTGAACAGCAACCCCAGCAGGGCCGAGCCCAGGCCCAGGTAGAGCGCGATCCCCGGCGGCGTCTGCCGGTATTCGAGGTGCTGACGCTGCGCGAAGGTCTGAAGGTGCGGTGGGATGTCCAATTCCTCGTACTCACCAGCAGCCACGTGCGCCTCTCCGTTCCCGGTCGGTGGCAGGTCGGCAGGGCGGCGCTCGGCGTGGCGGGTCGCCCTGGCGTCAACGATCACCGAGATCGCACGTCTCGCGCAAGAACGGACAAAGGACCCCCGCCGCGACCTGCGGCGGTAGCCGTGACTTTGGAAGACGCGACACAACGCACTCCCGGAACCATGCCCTGACGTGTCACGATTCAGAGCACGGCGTGCGGACCGGGCGTCGAGGGGCAGGGGTGGCCGCGCCGGAAGGCGCGTTAAGGGGGATGTCCGGGTGTCAGCGGGTGGGGCCCGCCGGGGACGGCGGGACAACGGGCTCGACGCGAACGAGTACGCCATCGTCGGCGACGTCGATCCGCGCGTCGGTGAGCACCTGCTCGACGTGCTGGCAGCCGGCGGGATCGCCGCCTACCTGCAGCCCTCCGCCGACCTCAACCCGGTCACCCGCACCACCACCGTTCCGGCCCGGCCGGTCGACCGGCTCTACGTCGACCGTTCGCATCTGACCACCGCACGGGACTACCTGACCCAGCTCTCCGACGAGAGCGCTCCGGAGCAGCCGCCCGCCCGGGACGAACCGGACATCGACGCCGAGTGGGCACGGATCGTGGCCGGCTTCCACACCACCTCGTCGACGGACGACCACCCGTGGCCGGCTTCGGAGAACGTCGAGGAACGGGACGAGCCGACGGCCGGTCCGCTGGCCCGATCCGGTGCCGACGAGCCTGGTCCGACCGCCACCGATGTCCGCCGACTGCCGTCCGCGACCGACATCTCGGGGATCTCCGTCGGTCGTGGCACTCGGCCGGACGAGCCGTCGCTGCTGGACGGGCTGGACACCTTCGGCGCCGACCTGCCCGACGACGAGGACGACGACGAGGGTTACCACCCGCCGCCACCGCCACCGTTGCCGCGGATCAGCAAGTACGCGGTGGTCGGCGTGCTCGGCGTGGTCATCGGGTTCGCGCTCTTCCTCTTCCCGTGGCTGCTCCCGGTGGACAGGTCGGCGGTCACCCTGTTCGGTTTCACCGGCATCCTGGCCGGTTTCGTCACGCTGATCTGGCGGTTGCGCCCCGGCGACGAGGACGAAGACGACCCGGACAACGGCGCCGTCGTCTGATCGGGGCCCGCATTCCGGGACGGCACCGTCCCGCCGATGCCGTAACAGTGGTGTAACTTACTGTCAGTAGGAATACCGCTGTACGTCACTTCCCCCGCTGACTGACCGGTTTTCCCTTGCTCGTGGCGGTCAGTCCTCTGCTGATCGGAATGCCCGAGATGCGACAGAGTTCCCTCGTGCTGGTGGCCAACCGCCTCCCCATCGACGACAGTCAGGCCCCCGACGGGGCCTGCGAGTGGCGGCGCAGCCCGGGTGGGCTGGTCAGCGCGCTACACCCGCTCCTGCGACACACGCCGGCGACCTGGGTCGGCTGGGCCGGCGGCACCGGGCCCGCCCCCACCCTGCCGGATGTGGACGGCGTCCGGATGCACACCGTCGCGCTCAGCGCGGAAGATCTCCGCGACCACTACGAAGGGTTCGCCAACGCCACCCTGTGGCCGCTCTACCACGACTCGGTGGAGCAGCCGGAGCACCACCGGCGGTGGTGGGAGGCGTATCAGCGGGTCAACCAGCGGTTCGCGGAGGCGACCGCCCAGGTGGCCGAGCCGGGCGCGGTGGTCTGGGTGCAGGATTACCACCTGCAATTGGTCCCCGGCCAGCTCCGCGCGCTCCGCCCCGACCTGCGCATCGGGTTCTTCCTGCACGTGCCGTTCCCGCCGCCGGAGCTGTTCATGCAGCTCCCCCGCCGGGCCGAACTGCTGCGCGGCATGCTCGGCGCCGACCTGGTCGGTTTCCAGCGTGCCCAGGCGGCGCACAATTTCGCCCAACTGGTGACCCGGGTGCTGGAGCTGCCGGCCACCGACCGGCGGATCGGCATCGACGACCGGGTCGTCCGCATCGGCGCGTTCCCGGTCTCCATCGACACCGCCGAGATGTCCGCGCTCGCCGCCCGACCGGACGTGGCGGCCCGCGCCCGCCGGCTCCGGCAGGACCTCGGCGACCCACGGCAGGTCATCCTCAGCGTCGACCGGATGGACTACACCAAGGGCATCGAGCAGCGCCTCAAGGCGTACAGCGAGCTGCTCGCCACCGGCGACGTCAAGGTCCGCGACACCGTGCTGGTGCAGGTCGCCATGCCGAGCCGGGAACGCGTCGGCCAGTACCAGATCCTGCGGGAGCGCATCGAGCGCGAGGTGGGCCGGATCAACGGCGAGTTCGGGCGGGTCGGCGAACCGGCGATCCACTACCTCACCCAGCCCTTCGACCGGGCTGAGCTGGCCGCCCTCTACCGGGTCGCCGACGTGATGGCGGTGACCCCGCTGCGGGACGGGATGAACCTGGTCGCCAAGGAGTACGTGGCCGCCCGGGTGGACGACGACGGCGCGCTGCTGCTCAGCGAGTTCGCCGGCACCGCCGCCGAGCTGTCCCAGGCGTACCTGGTCAACCCGCACGACCTGGAAGGGCTCAAACAGGGTCTGCGCGCGGCGCTACGGGCCAGCCCGGACGACGTCACCCAGCGGATGCGGGCCATGCGCGCCCACCTGCAGCAGCACGACATCCGGGCCTGGGCCCGCTCCTACCTGCGCGCCCTGGACGAGGGCGGCACCCTGGTCAGCCGCCTGTCCAGCACCGACGCCAACCCCGAGGACGGCGCGCGGGTGCCCCGACCCGCCACCCCCGCCGGCAGTCCGGCCGCCCAGCAGGCCAGCGGCTGACCGCCGATCCGGTGGCCTCAGTGCGCCGCCGGCTCCTTCTCCAACCAGTCCAGGATCGCGTCGATCGGCTCCGCCCACCGCGCGTCCAGCATCAGGTCGTGGCCCATGCCGGGGAAGAGCAGCGGGGCCGAACCGTACTGGCGGGCCACCCGCGTCAGCGTCGACGCCGGCACCACCCGGTCGTCCGGGCTGCCCAACACCAGCACCGGCGGCGCACCCACAGCAGGCTCGGGCTCCGGCTGCCCCAACAGCGCCCACTGCGCCCGACGGCTGGCCCGACCGAGCCGTCCGACGTGCCGTCGGGCCTCTTCGTCCGGCAACTCGCGGCTGAACAACTGCCCCCGGTTGAGCCGCAACGGCCCGCCGAACACCGCCGGCACCGTGCCCGCCGGGTTACGACGCAGCGCCGCACCCAGCACTCCCCAACCGCCGAAGACGGGCGCCACCAACACCGCGCCCCGCGCCGGGTAGCGGGCCAACGCGTGCGCCACCACCAGCGCCCCGGCGCCGTGCCCCACCAGCACCGTCTGCCGTGGCAGGCTCGCGGCCACCTGGACCACGTCATGGGTGTACGCCCGCAGCGTCGCCTCCGGCGCCGGCTCGCTGGCCCCGTGCCCCCGCAGGCTCACCGCGTACGCCGGGAAGCCCCGCGACGCCGCGTGACCCAGCCAGTGTTCGGCGAACGCCCACGCGCCGTGCCCGAAACCGGGCACGAAGAGCAGCGGTGGACGCCCCTCCTCGTGCTCGGGAAGGGCGCTGAGCACCTCACGCCGCACCGGCCGGACCGGACGTGACCACTCCCGGCCCCGCATGATCCGCAGCTCGGTCACTTGCCCTCCAGGTCGACTAGGGCGCGCTGGACGGCGCGCAGGTAGTCGGCGTGACCGACCTCGAACCAGTGCCGGCTGCTCTCCTTGACCTGCCCGGAGTAGCGCTCCCCGGCCCGCTCCCGCACCCGCTGGGCGAACGCCGCCGCCCGCTCCGGTCGGTCCCGTCGGGCCTGGAGCAGGCGGGCGAAGAGCACGGTCTGCCAGTGCGACAGGGTGAACAACCCGGAGTCCGGCTGCACCAGGCCGGCGACCGCCAGCGTCGGGTGCCCCGGGGTGAAGGCGTTGAGCCACAGGGTGGGCCGGCCCGCCCCCGCGCTGTCCCCGAACACCGACGCGTCGAGGAACTCGAAGCGCGGTAGGTAACCGGTGGCGAAGACGACCACCTCGGGGTCGATCTCGCGGCCGTCGGCCAACTCCACGGCGTACGGGTGGAATCGGGCGATGTCCGGCACCGGGCCGATCCCGCCGTGGCCCACGTAGTAGACGAGCTGGCTGTTGGCGATGGGGTGCGTCTCGTACACCCGGTGGTCGGGCTTGGGCAGGCCGAAACGGGTGAGATCGCCGACGGTCAGCCGCAGCGTCCAGTGGTAGAGCCACTGCCGGACCCGCAGCGGCACACGCAGCGCCAGCAGGCTGTCGTTCACCTGGTCGGCGGGGCGGCCCAACACGAACTTCGGTGCGTACCAGTAGCCGCGTCGGGTGGAGTGCCAGCAGCGCGACGCCTGCTGGGCGGCCTCGACGGCGATGTCACAACCGGTGTTGCCGGCGCCGACCACCAGCACCCGCTTGCCGCGCAACTGCGCCGGGTCCTTGTAGGACGAGGCGTGCATGATCTCGCCGCGGAACTCCTCCAGCCCCTCGTAGCGGGGCAGCTTCGGCGACCAGTTGTGCCCGTTGGCGATCACCACGGCGGCGTACCGGGACGTGCGCTCCGGGCCGTACCCGCCGGTGGAGCGGGTGGTCACGTCCCACCGCTCCCCCGGGGCGGGCTCGACCCGGACGACCTCGGTGCCGAACCAGATGTGCGAGCGCAGGTCGAAGTGGTCGGCGTACCGCTCGAAGTAGGACAGCAGCTGACTGTGGTGCGGGTAGTCCGGCCAGGAGTCCGGCATCGGGAAGTCCGGAAACTGGGTGAACGGCTTCGACGAGATCAGGTGGGTGCTGGCGTACACCGGGCTGCGGTCGTGCCGCCAGTTCCAGGCGCCGCCGACGCCGGTCTCCCGCTCGTAACAGTCGACGCCGAAGCCGTGCTCGCGCAGGTTCTTGATGGCCGTCAGGCCGCTGGCCCCGGCCCCGATGACGCAGACCGTGTCGCCCCGGTCGGAGACCGGGCGACCGTCGCTGTTCAGCGCGGACGGGGTCGCCTCCGGATCGGGCCGGCCGTGGTCGGTGGAGGTGGACACCGAAACATCTCCTTTTGGTACGGCAGGCGTGCCGGTCGCCGCGAAATCCTCTCCACAACGACGCCGGATGTCCAGTCCTACCGTGCGGACATCGGCGGGCGAGCCGACGCCGGGGTCAGTCGGTGCCGGGCAGCAGCAGGTCGACCAGGACCGGGAAGTGGTCGGAGGCGCGCCGGGTCTGCGGCGTGTCCACCACGTCGTAGTCGACGACGGTGATCCGCGGGTCGACGAAGAGCGCGTCGATGCGTCGGCGCGGCTCGTGGCAGGAGTAGGTGAGCCGGTCCGCCCGGTCGGCCGCCACCGCGACATCGGTCAGCCCCTGGGACACGGTCGCCCAGGCCGGCCCGTCCGGACCCTCGTTGAGATCCGCGCCGGCCAGCACCGGGCTGGTCGCCGCGTCGAGACCCCGCTTGAACTCGACGGCCTGCGCGGGCCGCTCGGCCGGGTCGGTGGACAGGTGCGAGCCGGCGACTGTGAACCGGGCGCCGGCCACCCGGCAGTCGGCGTACGCGGCGCCGCGCAGGTGCCGGCCAGGGGTCAGCGGGAAGCGCTGGCACCGGGTGTCCCGCACCTGGACCCGCAGGCTGGTCAACAGCAGGTTGCCCAACGCCGGCAGGCCGCCGGCGGCCACCACCAGGCCGAACGACTCGGCCAACGTGGCGGATTTCTGCCGCCACCGGAACCGGCGTGGCCCCTCCTGCACGATCACCACGTCCGGCTTCGCCGACCGGACCACCGCCGCCAGCGCGGCGGTGTCGTCGCGCTGGCTGTGGATGTTGTACGACACCACCCGCAGCGGTACGCCCATCGGTGGACCGCCTCAGATCCGGCGGGCCAGGTCGGCGGCGCCGATCACGCCCGCGCTGTTGCCCAGCTCCGCCGGGAGCACCTCGGCCACCGGCAGGCGACCACGCTGGGCGAGCGCGTCGACGTACGAGCGGCGCGTCGGGCCGAGCAGCAGGTCACCGGCGTCGATCACACCGCCGCCGACCACCAGGGTCTGCGGGTCGAGGATCTGCGCCATGTCGGCGAGGCTGGTGCCCAGCCACCGGCCGATCTGCGCGAACGCCTCGGCGGAGATCGGGTCGCCGTCCTGCGCGGCGGCGGTCACCATCGGACCGGTGATCGCCTCGGCCTCACCGCCGGCCAGCTCCAGCAGCGCGGCTGCCCGGTTGGGCTCCTGCCGGGCGCCGGCTCGGGCGAAGCGGACGAGAGCGCTGCCGCTGGCGTACTGCTCGATGCAGCCCAGCCGGCCGCATCCGCACTGGTGTCCGTCCGGCACGGCCAGCATGTGGCCCAGTTCGGCGGCGATGCCGTGCGCGCCGCGCATCAGTTCGCCGCCGAGGACGACGCCGCCGCCCACGCCAGTGCCGATGGTGAACATGATCATGGAGTCGTCGGCAGCGCGGGCCGCGCCGTACCGGAACTCGGCCCAGGCGGCCACGTTCCCGTCGTTCTCCACGATCACCGGCAGCCCGATGGCCTTGCCGACGTACTCGCGCAGCGGTTCGTCACGCCAGGCGAGGTTGGGGGCGAAGAGCACTGTCGACCGACTGGCGTCGATCCAGCCGGCCGCGCCGATGCCGACGGCCTCGATCGTCCGACCGGCGGCCAGCTCCCCGACCAGCTCGATGATGACGTCGCGGGTCTTGCCGACGTCGTCGGCGGGAGTGTCCCGTCGGGTCTGCACGAGGACCGTGCCGGTCTCGTCCACGACACCGCCGGCCACCTTCGTGCCACCGACGTCGACTCCGATGGTCAGCGTCACCGCTGCCGCCCCCCTCTGCTGCTGTCCGGCCCGCGCCCCGGCGACGTGCCGGTCCGGGTCGGGATGTCCCGCGCTCAGGCGCCGTCGCCCGATGCTTCCGCGTCGGAGTGGTCGGGCACCCGCGACGCGGGCACCACGGGACGGGTGGTCGGTGCCGGCACGGTCGCCGACCCGGCCTCGTCGACGGGTGGTGCGGCGGCCGGGGCGAGTGGATCCGCCGTCCGGGTGGCGACCGACCAGACATCCCGTTCCGGCGCCGGCTGAGAATCATGCCCGGTGCGGGTGGCATCGCGCCACACGTGATCGTCGGCCGCCGCGGTGGACGACTCCTGGACGGTCGGCTCCGGCAGCACGTCGTCGGTGCTCACGGCCGGTTCCGGCGACGTCCGGGTAGGCGTTTCGGTGGGCGGCCCGGTGGGACTCGTCGTGGGCGACTCCGGCGGGGAGAACGCGCGGAGCAGGCTGGCGACGCCCGCCGCGAGGTCCCCCGCGCCGGTCGCGAGACGTTCGGCGAATTCCGGACTCGGGTCACGCAACGCGGCAATGCCCCGACAGACCGGGCAGACACAGCATTCGGGCGATCCGGTGGCGAAAGCACCACCGGCGCCGGGACGCCCGTCAGAGCCGCCGCTGTGACCGAGGACACCGGCCAGCACCCCGCCCAGCGAGCCGAACGCGCCGCCCGCCGAGCCGGCGGAGGCCAGTCGCGCCCCCGCGAGCAGAGTGGCGACCAGCCGCTCCGCCTCTTCCCGGGCCGAACCCGGATCCGTTCCGCCCACCCTCGGCTCCTCTACCGTGCCACCGGACACGTCACTGCGCCGCACCGGTTGCTTCTACCCGGCGCTTGAGCTGCTTCAACGCGGTGTCCATGATCATCTTCTCGGCTTTGCGCCGAAACATCCCGAGCATTCCCACCGACAGGTCGACCTCCAGGGTGTAGGTCACCGTGGTGCTGCCGTCCGGGTTACCCACCAGGTCGTACGAACCGCGCTGGCTCTTCTGCATCTTCGAGGGGGCGACCAGGTGCCACTCGATCCGGGACAGGTCCTCGGCGTACTCGTACGCGAGCACGTACTCGTCGGCCATCACCCCGGCGTCGATGGTGAAGCGCACCTGGCTGGCGTAGCCGTCCTCGTACTCCTCGACGACCTCGGCGCGGCGCACCGCGTCGGTCCACTCGGGGTAGCGCGCGAAGTCGCAGATGACCGCCGTCACCCGTTCCGGTGCGGCGCCGATGATGATCGACTGGGTGGAGGAGTCCGCCATGGGGGGAGGCTACCCGGCGGGTAGCGCCAGCACGCCGCGCCGCCCCCGGCGACAGCAGGCACCGTACGACGCCGGGCGTCAGGGCCTGTGCCGAAGTCCTCGGTCGAGCCGAGGCGGAGTCCGGGCGGCGGTCCGGCAAGGCGGATATTCGTTCGGATACCGGTGTTGTATCCGGGCGAATATCCAACGCGGCCGGTCGTCGCCCGGGCCCGCCGCAGGCCGGCCAGGGGCTTTGACACAGGCCCTGACAGGGTGCCCTAGCTCACCGGGTAGGTTTCGACACAACCGACGCCCACCGCGGCGGCCGGCCCGGCCAGTGCGAGCACGAAGGAGTGCAGGTGCGCGAGTTCTCCGTCCCGCCGATCGTCACCGTTGGCGACGCGGCCAACCTCACCGATCCGGTCTGGGACAACGCCGAGGTCGCGCCCGACGCCGTCCAGTTCGCCCGACCCGTCCCGGCCGCCGACGGCACCGTCACCACCTGGACCGACGTGACCTGCCTCCAGTTCCGCGACGAGGTGGCCGCCGTGGCCCGGGGCCTGATCGCCGCCGGCATCGAGCCGGGCGTCCGGGTCGGTCTGATGAGCCGTACCCGCTACGAGTGGACGCTGCTGGACTACGCCATCTGGGTCGTCGGCGCGGTCACCGTGCCGATCTACGAGACGTCCAGCGCCGAGCAGGCCGCGTGGATCCTCGAGGACTCCAACGCGGTCGGCGTGGTGGTGGAGACCGAGGCGCACGCCAACCTGGTCGCCGCTGTCCGGCACCGACTGCCCGAGCTGAACCACGTCTGGCAGATCGACAGCGGCGCGGTCGACGAGCTGGTCACGACCGGCGCGGCGGTCGAGTTGGCCGAGGTCGAACGGCGACGCAAGGCCGTCCGCGCCGACGACCTGGCCACGATCATCTACACCAGCGGCACCACCGGCCGACCCAAGGGCTGCGTGCTCACCCATCGCAACATGTACGCCGACATCGCCAACGCGGTGCCGGTGCTGCCGAACCTGTTCAACGCCGGCGCGACCACCCTGCTGTTCCTCCCCCTGGCGCACGCCTTCGCCCGTCTGATCCAGATCGGCGTCGTGCAGGCGCGGGCCACCATGGCGCACTGCGCCGACACCAAGAACCTGGTCGCCGAGTTGCAGGCGTTCCGGCCGACCTTCGTGCTCTCCGTACCCCGGGTGTTCGAGAAGGTCTACAACGCCGCCAAGCAGAAGGCCGAGGCGGACGGCAAGGGCGGCATCTTCGCCCGTGCGGAGCAGGTCGCCATCGCGTACAGCGAGGCTCTGGAAACCCGGGGCGGACCTGGCCTGGCCCTGCGCGCCCAACACGCGGTCTTCGACCGGCTGGTCTACCGCAAGCTGCGCGCCGCGCTCGGCGGGCGGTGCCGGGACGCGATCTCCGGCGGCGCGCCGCTCGGCGCCCGACTCGGGCACTTCTTCCGCGGCATCGGCGTGACGGTCCTGGAGGGCTACGGCCTCACCGAGACCTCGCCCGCCGCCGCGGCGAACCTGCCCACCGGCACCCGGATCGGCACGGTCGGCCGTCCGCTGCCCGGCGTGACCGTCCGCATCGAGGACGACGGCGAGATCCTGATCTCCGGCGAGTTGGTCTTCCAGGGTTACTGGCGCAACGAGACGGCGACCGCCGAGACGATCAGCTCCGACGGCTGGTTCCGCACCGGCGACCTGGGCAACCTCGACGCGGACGGCTACCTGAGCATCACCGGCCGCAAGAAGGAGCTGATCGTCACCGCCGGCGGCAAGAACGTCGCCCCGGCGGTGCTGGAGGACCTGGTCCGGGCGCACCCGTTGATCAGCCAGTGTGTCGTGGTCGGTGACGCCAAGCCGTTCATCGCGGCCCTCGTGACGGTGGACGAGGAGGCGCTGCCGACCTGGTTGGAGGGCGCCGGGATGCCCGCCGACACCTCGGTCGAGCAACTGCGCGAGCACGAGGGCCTGCGCCAGGAGATCCAGACCGCGATCGACACCGCGAACCAGGCCGTCTCCAAGGCCGAGGCGATCAAGGTGTTCCGGGTTCTGCCCCGCGACTTCACCGAGGCGACCGGCGAGTTGACCCCGTCGCTCAAGGTCAAGCGCCAGGTTGTCCACAAGACGTACGCGGCGGAGATCGCCGATATCTACCGAGGCTGACTACCATCCGTCACGTGCCCGCATCCACAGCCACCGCACCGCACCCGCATCCCCTCGCCGCGGCCGCCCGCCTGGTGATGCTGGCGTTGATCGCCGTACTGACCCTGTTCGCCACCCGTGACGTCACCCAGCTGTGGTGGATCGCGTTGCTGGCGGTGGCCGGTCTGCCGTCCCTGCTGGCTCCCCAGCACCGGCTGATCGCGCCGCTGAGCAGGGTGGCGGAGGTGGTGGTGCTGGGCCTGGCCGCGAGCCACGTGGCAGCGGTCGCGTCGATCGGCGGCACCGTCGACGGGCTCGGCGCCTCGGCGATACTCCCCTACCTGGCGGTCCCGGTGACCGTCACCGCGCTGCGCCGCCGCTTCCGTGAGGGCAGCGCCCTGCTCGCGGTCACCGCCGCCACGCTGCTGGTCAGCGGCGCCCTGACCACCGTCGACGGCGGGGTCCAGCTCGGCCAGCCGGGTTACCTCGCGGTCTGCGCGCAGTGGCTGATCCTGGCGGCCCTCGGGCTCTACGCCGCCGGCACCCTGCACCGGGTGATGGCCGTACGCGGCGAGGGCAAACCGCAGCCGTACGCCGAGGCCACCCGACTGCTGACCCAACTGCGGACGGTGGCCCGGCAGCTCCCCGGGGCCACCCTCGACCCGGGCGGCATCTCCGAGCATCTGCTGGAGGAGTTGCGCACCGTGGCCCGGGCCGACCGGGGCGCGGTGCTGTCGGCCAGCGGCGGCGGCCGGCTCGTGGTGCTCGCCCAGGCCGGCGTCGACCGGGTGGACTGGGAGACGACGCTGGACGCGGATTCGGCGATCGCCGACGCCTGGGCCAGCCAACAGGCCACGACGGCCGCACGGTCACAGTCACGCTCGCACCGCGGTGGTGACGTGTCCGCGCTGATCGTCCCGCTGGTCGCCGGGGTACGCACGGTGGGGCTGGTGGTGCTGGAGGCGGACGCCGCGCAGGCGTACCCACCGCCGGTGGTGTCCCGGGTGACAGCACTGACCCGCCCGGCCGCGCTGCGGCTGGAGGCGGCGCTGCTGTTCGACGAGGTCCGCTCGCTGGCCACCAACGAGGAGCGGCAGCGGCTGGCCCGGGAGATCCACGACGGGGTGGCGCAGGAGTTGGTGATGGTCGGCTACGGCATCGACAACGCCATGGCCACCGTCTTCGACGACGCGGACGAGACCGCCGAGGCCCTGCGTACGCTGCGCGCCGAGGTGACCCGGGTGATCCAGGAACTGCGGCTGAGCCTCTTCGAGCTGCGCAGCGAGGTGGACCGGCAGGGCGGGCTGGCCGCGGCGATCGCCGAGTACGCGCGCACCGTGGGCGCGTCCGGCGGGCTGCGGGTGCACCTCTCGCTGGACGAGTCCACCGCCCGGCTGCCGGCGGCCACCGAAGCCGAGTTGCTGCGCATCGCGCAGGAGGCGGTGACCAACGCCCGCAAGCACGCCGGAGCCTCGAATTTGTGGGTCACCTGTGAGGTCGACCCCCCGTACGCGCAAATAGAAGTGTCGGATGACGGTCAGGGGATGGCTGACCAGCGCCCCGACGGACGGTACGGTCTTGCGATCATGGCCGAGAGGGCGGAACGTATCCGGGGCCGGTTGGAGATCAGGCCGCGGCAACCCAGCGGCACGACCGTGGCGGTGGTTCTCGGTTCCTCGTCCCGGCGCGACAACGTGCGCGACAGCGCAGCACCAGAAGGGGAGTAACCCGAGGATGACCACAAGTCCGACACCGGCCACCCGCACCAAGGTCCTCCTTGTCGACGATCATGACCTGATTCGCAAGGGCCTGCGGCACGCCTTCGAGCGCGACCGCCAGTTCGAGGTCGTCGGTGAAGCGGCCACGGCGGCGGAGGGTGTACGCCAGGCCGGCGCCCTGCAGCCGGACGTGGTGATCATGGATCTGCGGCTGCCCGACGGCAGCGGCCTGGAGGCCACCCGCGCGCTGCGCAAGTCCAGCGCGTCGATGGGCATCGTGGTGCTGACCATGTACGCCGGCGACGACCAGCTCTTCGGCGCACTGGAGGCCGGCGCGAGCGCCTTCGTGCCGAAGACCGCACCGGCCGACGAGGTGGTGGCCGCCGCGCGGCACGCCGCCTCGTCCCCCAGCGCGTTCACCGCCGCCGACCTGGCCGAGGCGATGAAGCGTCGGCTCGCCCCGTCCGGCCCGCAGTTGTCGCCCCGGGAGGGGCAGGTGCTGCGTCTGCTCGCCGACGGCATGAGCGTGGCGGGGATCGCCAAGCAGCTGTTCGTCAGCGAGTCCACGGCCAAGACGCACATCTCGAAGCTCTACGAGAAGCTCGGGGCGGCCAACAGGGCGCAGGCCCTGATGACCGCGCTCCGACTCGGCCTGCTCGAGGCACCGGACGCGCCCAAGTTCTGACCTGTTCCCGCTCGTCGAGCGGGACGTCGCGGCCGACGGTCCGCGCCGGCTTCGGCCCGGCGCGGGCCGTCGCGCATCGACCGACGTCGGCGGGCAACCTCCGGCGCGCTATGGTCTGGCGTGCGTGGCGGGTGCACAATACCCGCGCGGGTGACGACGCCCGCGTCGCGGACTCGAGGGGTTGACGCATGCAGCGGCCGGACTGGGCACCCGACACCATCGACATCGAGCGCCCGAGCGTCGCGCGGATGTACGACTACTACCTCGGCGGTTCGCACAACTTCGCCGCCGACCGGGCCGCGGCGCAGGCGATGGTCGCGGCGGTGCCCGAGGCGCCGCTGATGGCGCAGGCCAACCGGGCGTTCCTGCGTCGGGCCGTGCACCACCTCGCCGAGGCCGGGATCCGGCAGTTCCTGGACATCGGCTCGGGCATCCCGACCGTCGGCAACGTGCACGAGATCGCCCAGCGGCTCGACCCGCAGTCGCGGGTGGTCTACGTGGACGTCGACCCGGTGGCGGTGGCGCACAGCCGCGAGATCCTCGCCGGCAACGAACGGGCGGTGGTGGTGCAGGAGGACCTGCGGCGCCCGGAGGCGATCCTGGCCCACCCGGACGTCCGCAAGCTCCTCGACCTGAGCCAGCCGGTCGCCGTGATGGTGGTGGCTGTCCTGCACTTCGTCTCCGACGACGACCGACCTGCGGAGCTGCTGGGGACGCTGCGCGATGCGCTGGCCCCCGGCAGCCACCTCGTGCTGTCGCAGGCCAGCGACGACGGGCGCAGCGAGGACGAGCGCGCCGAGGCGGAGCGGGTGTACCGGCGCACCGACAACCCGCTGTGGGTGCGCAGCCGCGCCGAACTGACCGCGCTCTTCGACGGGTTCGAGCTGCTCGATCCCGGCGTGGTCTGGGTGCCCGAGTGGCGACCGGACACTCCGGAGAGCGCGGAGGACGCCGAGCGGGCGGTCTTCATGGGCGGGGTCGGGCGGCTCGGTGGCTGAGCCGCCCGGGGTGACCTCCCACCCGGGCACGTTCGCCCGCGCCTGGGCGAAGGCGGTCTCCGGGACCAGCTATCTGCCGATGACCCAGGCCCAGCTGGAAACCCTCCTGGACCGGCTCACCGGGCAACTGGCCGGCGCGTTGCTGACCGAGCCGTTCGACCTGCGTGCGGGGCATCGGGTCGGCGCCGAACTGGTGGCCGCGCACATCGCGTCCGCGGAAGGGCTCGGCCGTACCGTCGAGGTCATCCAGCTCCGCCTGGTGCGCGACCTGGGCCTGGTCGCCGAGGACGTCGAGGACCGGATGGCCCGGTTGCTCGCGGCCGTGGCGACCGGCTACGCCCGCGCGCTGCGCGACCGGACGCTCGACGAGCAGGAGTCGATCCGCCGGGCCGCGATGAGGGCCCGTACGCAGGCCGAACGGGCACTGCGGGCCAGCGAGGCCCGGTTCCGTCACCAGGCCACCCACGACCCGCTCACCGCCCTGCCCAACCGGACGCTGTTCACCGAACGGCTCACCGCCGCGCTGAACGAGCCGGGCCGGGGCGCGCAGCGGGTCGGGGTGTGCTTCCTGGACCTGGACCGCTTCAAGGTCGTGAACGACACCCTGGGGCATCAGGTGGGCGACCAACTGCTGGTCACGGTGGCCGAACGGCTGTCCGAGGCGATGGGTGAGCACCTGGTGGCCCGGCTCGGCGGCGACGAGTTCGTGATCCTGGTGGAACACAGCGGCGGCACCGACGCCATGGTGACGCTGGCCGAGACCGCGCTGGCCGCGGTCCGAACGCCGGCCCTGGTGGACGGGCACGAGCTGCAGATCTCGGCGAGCATCGGCATCGTCGAGCGGCAGGTCGCCGGGGCCAATCCCAGTGACCTGATGCGGGCCGCCGACAGCACCCTGCACTGGGCGAAGGCTGCCGGTGGGGCCCGCTGGGCGCTCTACGACGCCGAGCGCAACCAACGCGAACTGGCCCGCTACGCGCTCTCCGCGGCCATCCCGGCCGCCCTGGAACGGGGTGAGTTCTATCTCGACTACCAGCCGCTGACCTCACTGCGCGACGGCAGCCTCGTCGGCGTCGAGGCACTGGTCCGGTGGCGTCACCCGGAGCTCGGGGTGTTGCGTCCGGACAGCTTCATCGGGTTGGCCGAGGAGACCGGCCTGATCGTGCAGCTCGGTGGGTGGGTGCTGGCCGAGGCGTGCCGCGAGGCGGAGGCCTGGTCCGCCGGCGGGGCGGCGGCACCGTTCGTCAGCGTCAACCTGGCGGTACGTCAGGTGCACCGGCCCGGGCTGGTGCAGGAGGTCCGCGCCCTGCTGCGGCAGACCGGTCTGCCGCCGGAGCGGCTGCAGCTGGAGATCACCGAGAGCACGATGATGAGCACCGCCGAGGAGCCGGTCCGCGCCCTGCGGGTCCTGGCCGACCTCGGGGTACGGATCGCCATCGACGACTTCGGCACCGGTTACAGCAACCTGGCGTACCTGCGGGACCTGCCGGTGACCGAACTGAAAGTGGCCGGGGAGTTCGTGGCCGGCCTGCGGTCGCCGTCGGTCGGCCGTACCGACGAACGGATCCTCGCCTCGCTGGTCTCGCTGGCGCACGCACTTGACCTGACGGTGACCGCCGAAGGGGTGGAGACCGCCGGGCAGGCCGAACGCCTTCGCGCGATCGGCTGCGACGCCGCCCAGGGCTGGCACTTCGGCCGCCCAGCCCCCGCCGATCGCATCCTCGCCCGCATCCGCTGAGCCGTCCGGGCCCGCGCTGGCAGGGCCGCCCGCTCCGGGCTGGCCACCGTGGACCAGCCCCATGATCGTGCTCGATCACTGATGTAGTGGTGTCGGCGAGCCGTGGAGACCACTACATCCTGGTTCGAGCACGATCACGGCCCGGCCCGACGGCGGCGGACGGCACAGCTCCCGCCGCACGACGCACCTGCACCGACCTCGCCGTAGACAGCGTCTACGCCACCTGGTAGACAGTGTCTATGGACGTGGACGAGACCGGGTTGCGGGCGCGACTGGTGGCCGCCGGAGTGGACCTGGTGCTGCGCGAGGGCCAGTCGGCGGTGTCGCTGCGGGAGATCGCTCGCCGCGCGGGCGTCTCGCACGGTGCGCCGCGCCGCTACTTCCCGACCCACGTCGACCTGCTCTCCGCCATCGCCCGCGAAGGCTTCGCCGACCTCACCGCCCGCGTCGAGAAGACATTGCGCCACGTCGAGCCCGACCCGCGTACCCAACTGACCGCGCTGGCCCGGACGTACCTGGACTTCGCGGCGGCCCATCGCGGCATGTTCGAGCTGATGTTCCGCCACGACCTGCTGGACAGCGGCCGGCTACGGCTGCGGGAGACGAGCCTCCCGCTGTTCGCCGTGCTGGCCGACCTGGTGGCCCAGCTACGCCGACCGACCGACGCCCCCGCACCGGTGCTCGCCGGCGCACTCTGGGCCAACCTGCACGGCATCGCCCAACTGTGGGCCTGGGGCAGCCTGCCGTTGGCCACCGGTGCCACCGACGACGACGCCCTGGTGCGTGCCGCACTCGATGCCCACCTCGGCCCGACACCCGCATGAACCCACCCCCGGAGGACGCGTGCCCCTGCTGTACGACCTCACCAAGCTGACCGTCGGCACCGCGCTGCGTCTCGGCTGGCAACCCCACGTGGAAGGGCTGGAGCACCTCCCCCGGCACGGAGGCGCGGTCCTCGCCAGCAATCACCTCTCCGTCGCCGACGAGCTGTTCCTCGTCGCCGCAGCGCCTCGACACGTGACCTTCTGGGCCAAGGCCGAGTACTTCACCGGCCGGGGCCCGAGCGGCTGGCTCAACCGGCAGATCGTGACCGGCATGGGTGCCATCCCGGTCGACCGCGCCGACGGCCGGGCCGCCCTGCGCGCCCTCGACGCCGCCGTACCGGTGCTGCGCTCCGGTGGCCTGGTCGCCGTCTACCCGGAGGGCACCCGCTCCCCCGATGGGCGGCTCTACCGGGGCCGGGTCGGGATGACCCGCCTGGCCCGCGACGCCGAGGTGCCCATCATCCCGGTCGGCGTGCTCGGCACCGCCGAGGTGCTGCCGGTCGACGCGCGGCTGCCCCGCCGTCACCCGGTCACCCTGCGGTTCGGCCCACCCATCCCGGTCGCCGACCGGATCACCGGCCCCCGCGACATCCGAACGATCACCGACGAGGTGATGGCGGCGATCCAGAAGCTGACCGGCCAGGAGTACGTGCCGCGCTACGCCCCGCCCCGGGAGAGCTGAAGGCGGCGATCAGCCGGCGAGCAGCGCCGCCATCCGATCCGCCTGAGCCTCCCAGCGCCACTCCCGCTCCACCCACGCCCGGCCGGCGGCACCCAACTGGCGGGCCAGGTCCCGGTCGGCCAGCAGCCGGGCGACCCGGTCGGCGAGCTGGGCGACGTCCCGGCCTCGGACGACGTAACCGGTCTCGCCCTCACGGACCGCGTCCGGCGCACCACCGGAGTCACCGGCCACCACCGGCAGGCCGGTCGCGGAGGCCTCCAGGTAGACGATGCCCAGCCCTTCGACGTCGAGCCCACGGTTACGGGTGCGGCACGGCATCGCGTAGACGTCACCGGCCGCGTAGTGCGCGGGCAACTCGGCCGACGGCACCGAACCGGTGAACACCACGTCCCGTTCCACACCGGTCTGCCGGGCCAGCTTCTCCAGCGTGGCCCGGTACGGTCCACCGCCGACGATCAGCAGCGCCGCGTCCGGCACCCGACGGCGGATCTCCGGCAGTGCCCGGATCAGCATGTCCTGGCCCTTGCGCGGCACCAGCCGGGACACGCAGACCACCACCGGCCGGTCGGTCAACCCGAGCCGAGCCCGGACCGGCTCGCCGTCCACGGTCGGGTGGTAGGTGTCCACGTCGACGCCGGGCGCCAACTGGCGCAGCTCGGTCACCCCGTCCAGCACCCGGGCCAGCCGACTGCGGGTGTACTCACCGAGGTAGGTGGTGACGTCCACACCCCGACCGATGCGCCGCAGCGCCGGCCGGGCAGCCGGCAACGCCGCCCAACCGACCTCGTGGCCGTGGGTCTGCGCCACCACCCGGCGTACGCCCGCCCGCCGACGCAGACCGGCCGCGAGCAGCCCCAACGGGGCCGCGGCCCCGAACCACACAGTGTCGCAGTCGTAGGCGCGAGCCAGCCGCGCCGCCCGGCGGGCGATCAAGGGGGTCGGCAACAGCACCCTTGTGCGTTCCCGGATCACCTCGAACGGCTGGTCGGCGTCGAACTTCGCGGACCCTCGCCAGCTCGACGCGTACACCACCACCGAACCGGCCGGTTGCCGTACCGCGAGGTTGTGCACAAAAGACTGGATGCCGCCCGGGCGGGGCGGAAAGTCGTTGGTGATCAGCAGCGTGCGACTCATCGACCGGCCTCCCGGGCGTACGCGCGGGCGGCGGCCATCCGCTCCACTGTGGACGGGTGCGAGGCCGAGTAGAGGTATTCCCAGCGTGGCGGGTCGGGGTCGCCCAGGTTGACCGAGCCGAGCCGCCGCTGCATCGACTCGAAGGCCTCCGGGTCGCCGGTGAGCGCGAGGGCGTGCGCGTCGGCCCGTGCCTCCACCCGCCGCGACATCAACGCCTGCACCGGCGCGGCCACCAACCCGGCCACCGTGACGAGGGCCAGCAGCAACGGGAACGCCCTCGGCTGGGCGACCGAGTCGACACCGGCCAGCCGCAGCAGCGGCCCCCACGAGCCGAGCAGGTAGAGCGCCACCACAGCGGCGGCGGCGCCCAGCGCCCCGGTCAGCGTGCCGACCGCCACGTCGGAGTCCTTGGCGTGGCCCAACTCGTGCGCCACCACGGCCGTCACCTCGGCCGGCGTCGCCTCGGTCAGCAACGTGTCGTAGACGACCACCCGACGGGTCGGACCGAGACCGGAGACGTACGCGTTGACCGCCTTGGTGCGGCGGGAGGCGTCGGCGACCAGCACGTCACGCACCGGCACCCCGTCCCGGGCGGCCATGCTCATCAGCTCGGTGCGCAGCGGCCCCTGCTCCATCGGCGTGAACCGGTTGAACACTGGCTCCACGAGCACCGGCAACACGAACGACAGCAGGATCACCAGCACTGCCGCGCCGCCCGCGCCGAACGCCCACCACCAGCGCGGCGCGAGCCGGATGACAGCGTAGAAGCCGAACAGGGCCACCGCGCCGATCACCGCGCTGACCGCGTACGACTTGAGCAGGTCGACAGCCCAGCCGCTCCAGCCGTTGGTGCTCAGCCCGTAGCGGGTGAGCACGCTCTGCCGCCAGGCGGCCAACGGAAGTGTCACCAGGTCGGCGACGAGCACGACGGCCAGCCCGCCGAGCACGGCCTGCGCGGCCCAGTGCCCCCCGAAGGGCCGACCCACCAGCTCGACGAGGCGGCTGCCCAGCGGGGTGAGCCCGAGCGCGAGGGCGACCAGCAGGCCGACGGCGAGGGCGGTGTAGCTGCCGGGGCGCAACGCGGCCCGGAACTCCCGCCCCTTGGCCACCTGCTCGGCCGGCAGGTCCCGCAGCGCCGCGAGCTGGTCGGCCCGGGGCGCGGGCGGCCGGTGCCAGGGAATCAGCAGCGCGGCGATCACGACCAACGCGACGGTCAACCCGGCCAGGGCCACCAGCGCCCAGCCGCGCGGGGTCACCGCGTCACCGCCTGTCGTACCCCGCGCATCGCGCCGCTCCTCCCGCCGTGACCGCTCATCCTATGGCCCGCGATAAGCCCGCTTCCGGGCGCGGTGTCGCGGTCAGGCGACGCGGCGGGTGGCACGACGGCGAGCAGCCTCCGGGCGCGCGGGCGCGGCCAGCACCTCCACCTCGAAGCCGGCCCGGGCGAGCACCTCGATGGCCTCGACCTCGGCGGCGACCAACCCGGCCGCCGGGGACGTCTCGTCGAACAGGGCAGTCAGCGGGCAGCCGGAACAGCCGTCGGCCCGCCTCGCGCACCCGTCGCAGTCGATGAGCATCGTGCCTCCTGATCGGCTCTCGGTGCGCGGTCGACGCCCTTTCGTCGCGGGCCGAGCACCGTCGGTGACATCGACACTAACCACCGGGTACGACAGGAACCCCGTCCGACCGCCCGTTTCAGGGCTAGATCCACTCCAGATCAGCGATATCGGGGTATCCCACCCGGCTAGCACCCCCAACATCGAGGAACCCGCCATCAAGGAATTCATGCCGATCGAGCGAAGGAGGGGCGTCGTTTGGTCGATCGGTCACCCGGGCACTGAGCGACGGTGGCCGACCTCGATGCTTCGTCAGTCGTGGATTTCCGGTACTCCCCGCGCCGCCATCGCCTCGCGAAGCTCCTCGTCGTGCTGGGCACCGCGGCTCTTCTCGCCTTCTACACGGTGGTGTTCGACGAGGCCTGGTGGGAGGTGCTGCTGCGGTTCGGAATGATCGGCGCCGTCGTCTCACTGACCACCAACTGGCAGTTGCGCCGTCAGCCTCGTCTGCCGCTGCGGCTGACCGACGAGACGCTGCACCTGACCGGACCGAACGGGACACGTCTCAGCATCGACTGGGTCAACATGGCCAGCGCCCAGGTCCGAGGCCGCCTGGATCCGCGGCTGGTGGTCATGCCACTCGACCCGGAGCAGACGCGGCCCCCCATGCGAGCCAGGCAGTGGTCGACCCCTGGTCGCGGCCCCTACGAGCTGGTCGTCCGGCTCGCCTGGATGACGCCAGGCCCCGACGCACTGCGTCGTGAGCTGGCCCGGCGACTACCGAGCAGCTGACTGGCGGCGGCCCGAGCGCCGGCCCGGCCGAGCAGCCGAGCGCCCGAACGGCCGTTAGGGTGAGTCACAGCCCTGCGCGTCGAGGTCACGCAGGGCGAAGCGGAGATGCTGCCACTCCTCGTCGAGGATCACGTGAAGGCAGTGCAGGACGGACACCTGTTTCTCGGGCCACCAGGCGGCCGGCCGGGTCTCGGCGAGCAGGTCCGGCGTGACGGCCGCGAGAAAGTCGCGCACCATCGCCTGCCGCTCGGCCCGCAGCTCCAGAGTCGTGGCGAACGTCGGCTGCTCGACGGCAAAGATCGACATGTCGAAACCGTCGGTCTCGTACTCGGCATGTGGTTGCCCGAGCGGGTGGAAGGGCTGCGGCAGTCGCCGGATCGCCTTGCCCAGCCAGGTGTCGGCGGCGAACGCGAGGTGGCGCAGTGTCTGCGCGAACGACCACTCCCCGTCGATCGAGACGTCGACCGCACCCTCGGGCATGGACACGGCCCGGTCGACCGCCGCCGCCCAGACCCGTTCGAGTGCCGCCCACGCTGTGCGGAGGTCGTCCGGATTCTTGGCCTGCCGCAGCTCACGCCCGGGAAATCGTCGGTTGAGCTCGTCCTCGACCAGCGGCACCACATCGACGCCGTTGACCAGGAACGTGCCCTCGGCCAGCCAGGGCGCGTCGATGTCCAGAGCATCCACATCGACGCCGCGCATCACCGCACCGGCCAGCGTCGACCTGTTGAACCGGGCACCCCGCAGGTCGCGGTCGACGAAGACCTTGACGTCGTCCGGTGCCATGGCGACTCCCTCCCGTTGGCGACAGCGGCGACGCTAGCCCTCGGGTACGACTAGAACTCGGGGATCACGGCGCGGGCGGCGGCTGGGCCACCCGTACGGTCTTCTTGACGCTCTCGGGCGGAACGACGGCGTTGAACAACGTGCTGTTCTCGTGGTCGAACAGCTCGGTGAGTCGGGTGAGCACGACCGCCGTCTCGTCGAGCGCCAGGATCTGGGCGTCGGCAGGATTGGCGCGAAGGATTTGCAGCATGCTGACCTCCCACTGGGCAACCAGGCCAGCCAGGATGAATTCCTGTGACCGGTACAACCGCCAGTTCGTGTCCCAGGAATAGAAATTCCGAAGGCCGGCCGCGATGGCGACCACCACGCTGACCACCGCGAGAAAGACGTAGTTCTTACGTTCGTCGCGGATGATCGGGACCACGAACAGCAGTGGCAGCGTGATGCTCAGTACGATCTCGATCGCACCGATCACCTTGAACCAGATGACGTGCAGGCTCGCCAGCCGCCGGTAGCGCCTGCGGTGCAGCGTCAGGAATCTGTCGATGAGCTGGGCGCAAGCCGGGAACGCGTCGGTGACCTCCGGTGACCACTGATAGGAACGCTGCAACGCCTCCCGTGACACTCCCAGCATCGATCCGTCCTCACATCCGGGCCGCCGAAGCTGACCATGGTGAGTCCGGGCGTGGTGGTGGCGGAACCGGCCTGTCGTGTAATCGACTGCCACACCTGGGCGCTTGATGATGCCGCGGGTCGAAACCCTCCCACGGGACGGCGGGCGCCGCTGAACACCTCCGAGGACGGCGTCAGGAGCGGGCGAGCCGCCGCAGCAGCGAGTCCGCGCCCAGCGGGTAGGCGCCGTGCCGGCGTACCCCGTCGGCGACCTCGCGGTCGGAGGAGACCACGACCACCGGACGCCCCGCCGGCTCGGCACGGACCAACCGTCGGATCAGCTCGTCGGCGGTCTCGCCCTTGCGGGAGAAGAGCACCCGTACGCCGCGCGGCGCGGGTGGCAGCCCGTGCATCCGCTCGGCGCCGTCGAAGACGACGGTGACCTCGTCGCCGGTCTGCGCGGCGATGCCGCCGAGCCCGGTGATCAGGCGTTTGCGCTGCTGCTCCAGGGACATCTCGCCGAAACCGCGCTTGGTGACGTTGTAGCCGTCGACCACCAGGTGCGCCCGGGGCAGGGCGAGCAACTGGTCGAGCCGGGCCGGGTCGTCGGTGTCGCGGGCACGGGCGGCCGGGCCGGCCGGGGCGGTGCCCGGCTGCTCGGCGAACGCGTCGGCCACGAAGTCGGCGGGGAGTTTGTCCACCGGGTCGAGCGCCAGCTCCCGGCGCAGGCCGACGGCAGCCTGGCCGATGGTCTCCAGCAACAGCCACAGCCGGGCGTCGTCGACCGAACGCGCCTCCTTGGCGCTCGCCCGGGCCACCCCGGCGGCGGCCTCCGCCTCGGCCAACCGGGCCCGGGCCCGGCGTAGTTCGGCGTCCACGTCCGCGCTGGCCCGCGCGGCCCGGCCACGCTCGGTGGCCAGCAACTCGGTGGCCTTGCGCTCGCGGGCCTGGGTCTCCCGCAGGGTACGGGCCACCTGCCGGGACTCCTCGCGGAGCTGGCCCAGCTCCTCACGGACGCGGGCCAGCTCGTCGCGCAGCTTCTCCGCCTCGACCCGGGCCACCGCCCGGTCGTGCTCGGCGCGGGTGGCGCGTTGTTCGGCCTCGCGGACCAGTTCGGCGACGACCGCGCTGTCGGCCTCGGCGCGAACGGCGGCGCCGCTGGCGTCGATCAGCTCCCGCCAGCCACGCGGACGGGCCAGGTAGGCCAGGGCGGCGACCTCGACCGGGTCGGCGGCGGCGGGGGCGGTGCCCTCGACGACGGCGGCCCCGAGGTCACCGGCGTCGGCCAGGACGCGGGCGGTGACCCGCTGCCGGAACAGCGGGTCGGCGGTGAGCTGGGCGGCGATGACCGGCGCGCCGAGCCGGGCCCGCCGGTTGGGGGCGAACTTGGCCACCCGGCGCAACGGCACCGGCACCTCGTCGGCGGGCAGGCTGGGCAGCACCGCGGCGGTCAGCGTCACGATCCGCTGCCGGACCGGCTCGGGCAGCGTCGGCTCCGGCTCGATGGCCGGGCCGTCGCCGGTCTCGGTGGGGTCCGATGCGTTGGATGTCTCGCTGACTACGTTGTCGTCCGGGTTGCCCAGGGCCCCGTCGAGCGCGACCAGATCCTCCTCTGGGAGGTGGTCGTCGTGCGGCTCGGCGAGGGGCATGTGGCAAGTCTCCCACCGCGACCGGGCCCACCGCCCGGTGAGTGAGCCGATCTCTCATCCTAGCCCCATGGCGACTGGTGGGACGCATGCGACGGGAGTGTCGGACCGGGGCGCTAGCGTGCCGCCGATGGCACAGGCGGAGTACGTCCAGGAGTCCCTCGCTGGTCTCGACCCGGCGGTCGGTGGGGTCGACCCGGCGCTGCCGCTCTACGCGACCACCTTCGTGGTGGTCGACCTGGAGACCACCGGCGGCGCGCCGGACGGCGGCGGCATCACCGAGATCGGCGCGGTGAAGGTGCGCGGCGGTGAGCAACTGGGTGTGCTCGCCACGCTGGTCAACCCGGGGCAGCCGATCCCACCCTTCATCACCGTGCTGACCGGGATCACCCAGGCGATGCTGCTGCCTGCGCCGCCGATCGAGCAGGTGCTGCCGAGCTTCCTGGAGTTCATCGACGACGCCGTGCTGGTGGCCCACAACGCCCCGTACGACGTGGGCTTCCTCAAGGCCGCCTGCGCCAAGCACGGCTACCGCTGGCCCAACCCCCGGGTGCTGGACACCGCGGCGCTGGCCCGCCGGGTGCTGACCCGCGACGAGGTGCCCAACCGCAAGCTCGGCACCCTGGCCGCCTACTTCCGCACCCACACCCAGCCCACCCACCGCGCGCTGGACGACGCGAAGGCCACCGTCGACGTTCTGCACGGCCTGATCGGCCGGCTCGGCGGCCACCGGGTGGACACGGTCGGCGACGCCATCGAGTTCGCCCGGGCGGTCACCCCGACGCAGCGCCGCAAACGGCACCTCGCCGACGGCCTGCCCAAGGTCCCCGGGGTCTACATCTTCCGGGCCGCCGACGACCGTCCGCTCTACGTCGGCACCTCCGTGGACATCGCCACCCGGGTGCGCAGCTACTTCACCGCCGGCGAGAAGCGGGCCCGGATCTCCGAGATGCTGGCCGCGGCCGAACGGGTCGAGGCGGTGGAGTGCGCGCACTCGTTGGAGGCGGAGGTCCGCGAGCTGCGGTTGATCGCCGCGCACGCCCCGCCGTACAACCGACGCTCCAAATACCCGGAGCGGATGGTCTGGCTCAAGCTGACCGACGGTCCGTACCCTCGGCTGTCGATCGTCCGCGACCTCTCCCCCACCGACACCGCGTACCTCGGGCCGTTCACCTCCCGGCGGGCCGCGGAGCTGGCCGCCGCCGGCTTCCACGACGCGGTGCCGCTGCGTCAGTGCACGCACCGGCTCTCGCTACGCACCGTCACGCCGGCGTGCGCGCTGGCCGAGCTGGGTCGCTGCCCGGCACCCTGCGAACACAAGATCACCCCGCAGGAGTACGACGACAGCGCCGCCGCGCCCTTCCGCACCGCCACGACCGACGACCCCCAGCCGGTGGTGGACGCGCTGCTCGCCCGGATCGACGTGCTCTCGGCCGACCAGCGCTACGAGGACGCGGCAGTGGTGCGGTCCCGGCTGGCAGCGGTGCTGCGGGCCACCGTCCGGATGCAACGGTTGGCCGCGTTGACCGGGATCGTCGAGCTGGCCGCCGCGCTGCGCACCGCCGACGCGGCCGGCGCGGGTGCGGTGATCTTCGCCGGAGACGCCGTCGATCCGTACAACGGTAAGTGTGTGCGGGCCTCGGCC
>NZ_JBSFBM010000028.1:0-33581 GCF_053592955.1 Micromonospora sp. NPDC002411
TGACGGCGGTGGTGCTGAATGTGACCGTGACGGAGCCGACGACCAATGGGGTGCTCACCGTTCATCCGTACGGCACGGCGGTGCCGATGGCGTCGCCGACCCAACGGCGCCCGCCGCCTGCCGGTCCGCCGGGAGCAGCCCGCGCCGCTGCCCGGGGTGACCTACCTGACCCCGTTCGCCTGGGGTGGGTGCGGGCTCATCCTGCCCCGCTACCCGGGCACCCGGGTGGCGCTGGCCTACCGCAACGGCGCGCCGGACGACCCGGTGGAGGTGGGCGCGCTCTGGCCCACCGGGCACGCCCCGGTGTCCCAGCCGGGGGACTGGTGGTTGTCGCTGCCGGTCGGGGTGGCCACCAGCAGTCGCTCGTCGATCGGCGAGACGGTGGTGCCCGCCGACCACGACGGCAAGGTGGCGCACGACCTCACCGACGGCGACGGCAACCGGGTCATCGAGCTGGGTGAGCTGACCGTGCGGGTGGGCCGGGCCCAGTTGAAGGGTCGCGGTCAACGTCCGGCGCGCGCCGACGAGGCCGACAGCATCACCATCGAACACGCCGCCGGCGGGTCGTCGATCGTGATGAAACAGGACGGCTCGATCACCATCACCGCCACCCAGATCGACCTGGACGCGGGCAACGGCGCGGTGAACATCAGCGGCGGCACCGTCAACATCGCCGCCGACGACGTCGACGTCCAGGTCGCCAACGCGATGAACGTCCACTGAGGGGAACGACATGGCTTTCGTGCTCACCACGTCGAGCGACGTGCACTGCCCCAGCCAGGGCACCGTCACCCCGGCCGGGCAGTCGAAGCTGATCGTGGCCGGCGACGAGGTGACCCGCCTCGACGGCATCACCGGCAAGTCGGTGTCCGGGTGCACGATCACCGACAGCAACTCCACCATGCAGTGCAAGAAGGTGATGTCGGCGACCGGCGCTGCCCAGAAGCTCGTCGTCAGCGGGGCCGGAGTCGCGCTGAGCACCCTCACGGGCGCCACCAACGGCAGCACCTCCGGCCTGGCGGCGAACGCCAAGCAGACCAAGCTGAAGGCGGTCTGAGATGGACCGCACCGAACGGGAACGGCAGGCCGCCCAGCGTCGCTACCTCGGCTGGGGCCTCGCCTTCGAACCCACGATGCCCGGCGTGGACCTGGCCCGCGACGTCGTCTTCGACGACGGCCCCAACGGCCGGGTGCTGGCCCTGGTCGCCGGCACCGACAACGTGGCCCAGAGTCTCGCGGTGGCACTGACCACGCTGCGCGGCTCCAACGTCTTCGACGCCACCTTCGGCTTCGACGGTCTCAACGCCCTCGCCGAGCAGATCGAGCCGAACCTGATCCGCGAACAGGTACGCATCGGCATCATCACCCTGCTCGACCGCGACCCGCGCGTCCGCAAGATCGTCGACGTGAACCTCGACGACGGCCGGCTCGGCGCGGGCACCCCGGACGACGCGTCGCGGGCCGCGCTGCGCGCGTCGCGCACCCTGCAGGTCCAGGTCCAGTTCGAAACCATCACCGACGACCGGCTCTCGGTGCATCTCGGGGAGCTACCCAATGTCTGACCCGACCCTCCCGGCCGAGCTGGCCGATGTCTTGGCCGTCGACGCCGCCGCGCTGCGGTCCACCGGCTCGACCGGCTTCGGCATCGTCGAGAACGGATTCGTGCCGAAGTCCTTCGCCCGGCTGCTCGCCGAGAAGCTGGCCACCGCCCGACTGCTCTTCGGTGACGACATCGACCTGACCAGCGGCGCGGTGCTGCGCAAGGTCCTCGAACTGGCCGCGCTGGAGGACGCCCGTCTCTGGGCGGCGCTCGGGGCCGTCTACGACAACTCGTACGTGGTGTCGGCGACCGCCGACGCGCTGACCCGCCTCGGCGAGGAACTCGGCATACCCCGGCCGTACCTGCCGGCGCGGGGCACCGTGAAGCTGAAGCTGACAGCCGCGCTGCCCACCGGACGCACCCAGCTCACGCTGCCCCGGGGCGCCCGACTGTCCACCCCCGGCGGGCACCACGTCGCCCTGGACGAGACCGTCGTGCTCTCCGCCGCAGTGGCCGAACGCGTGCCGGCCGTCGCCGCCTTCTACCCCGGCCCCGCGCACAACCTGGACCCCGCGCAGCCCAACCAGAAGATCGACAGGTGGAACCGGGCCGACACCCTGCTGGCCGACCTGGACGACGCCGAGCAGGCCGCCGGCAAGGAGTTGGTGGAGATCACCCACACCGTCGCGCTGACCGGGGGTGAACAGCAGGTCCCCGACGCCCGCTACCGGCAACTGCTGCTGGCCGCGCCCCGCTCCATCTGGACGGCCGAGGCGATCGGGCTGGCCGTGGCGACAGTGCCCGGCGTACGTCAGGTGCAGGTCTTCGACGGCCGGGGCGGGCTGGACCTCAACCAGTCCATCTTCGGCAACTTCACCTTCATCGAGCGGGTCTTCAGCACCGAACGTGACCTCGGCAACCCGTACTACGTCACGGTGCTCGTCGCCCCGACCGCCGCCGCCATCTGGGACGGCCCGGACGGTCTGCACGCCGCCGTCGAGTCGGTTATCGAGGACCTCCGTCCGGTGGGCATCTTCGCCTCGGTGGACCGGGCCGACGAGGTGGGCATCGGCGTCGAGGCGGACCTGGTGATCCGGGGCCTGCCACTGCCCACCGGCTCGAAGGAGACGGTGAACGCGTCCACCGCCGCCACCGAGCTGCGCGCCCGACTGCACGCCCGGCTGCGCCGCTACGTCGACGAGTTGCCCTTCGGCGAGCCGGTCCGCGCCGCCGAGGTGATCTGGACGCTGATGAACGAGCCCGGCGTCGCGGACGTCCGCGAACTGCGGCTTGTCCGCTTCCCGGCCGACTCGGCGGTGGTGGTGACCGGCAGCGCGCCCACCGGCGACGGCGTACAGCGACTGCCGGTCGGCGACAACGCGGTACTCGCCGCGAACCAGGTGCCCGTCTACGCCGACCGGGACGACCCCCGGCCGTTCCGGATCGTCTGAGCGGGGGCCCCGATGACCGACATCCGGGTACCGGTGGACGGCGCCGACCCGTCCGTCGAACGCAACCTCGTCGACCAGCTGGAAGGCCCGTACCCCGGCACGGTCCGGCGGGTGGTGGTGCCGCTCGCCGGCACCGGCGCGGCAGTGGTGGACTGGACCAGCCGGCATCCGCTGCTCACCGTCGTGCTGCGCCGCGACCTGGCCGAGGAGACCGTGCGGGTGACAGTCACCGTCGACCCGGGCGGCGCGGGGGAGCGGGCGCTGCCGCCCGTGGTCTTCGCCGCCTGGTCGGCCGCCGGGGCGTCGGTGCCCGCGTACGTCCCGGACACCGCCGACGAGCCGCTGGTCGCCTCGTTCGCCGTCGCCGTCACGGCCGAACAGGCTGTTGACGGGGCCGCCGCCACGGCGGTCACCGGTGCCGCTCTCACCGGGCTGGTCGAGCTGGCCGTGCTGGAGGGCAACCTGGGTCGGCTGCTGTACCTGGTGTCGTACGAGAAGCACCGGCTGCGCCGCGCGGCCCGCGAGGTGCACGCCTACCGCACCCTCGCGCACGCCCGGCGCGACGCGCTGGACCGGATCGGCGCGGACGTCGGGGTGGCCCGCTTCGTCGACGAGCTGGTGCACGAGCCGACCAACGGCGAGGTGTACGCCCGCCGGCTGGCCCCGCCGGCCCGCGAGCCGGACGCCGCGTACGCCCACCGGCTCGGGCTCTACCGCCGGTTCCTGCTGCCCACCCCGGGCGCGGTACGACGACTGCTCAACGGCCCCGGCGCGGACACCGACCCGAACACCGGGCTCTTCGCCGACCTGCCCGGCGGCGCGCGGTTCACGCTGCGCGAGGACGACGACAGGTTCGCGGTGGCGATCCGGCTGGTCGCCGCCGGCGATCCGCAGCACCGCACGAACTTCCTCGCCCAACTGCGCCGCGACCGTCTCGTGCTGCCCGCGAACACCCCGCCGAACAACACAGTGCACGCCGGCCGGGCCCTGCCGGCCAACCGGCTGACCGAGATCACCGCGCTGCGGGCCAGCCTGCGCCAGTCGTACACCTTCGAGAGCACGCACGGCGTCGCGCCGCCGCTGGCCGCCGCCCTGGACCGGGCCGGGCGGGTCTGTCGGGCGCTCGGCTCGTCGATCGTGTGGCAGGTGACCCGGGCCCAGGACGACGCCGGCGGCAGCCGCTACGAGTTGGGCCTCGGCGTGGACGTCAGTTGGCCGACCCCCGCGCAGGCGACCGACCTGCGCAACCGGGTGCTGGACACCGGGCGCGCGGTCACCGCCGACCGGACCGCCGAGGCGCTGATCGCCGCCGCCCGCGCCGCCGGTGTGCCCACGGCGGCGGCCGACGGTGAGGTGGCGTGGCTGTGGCGGGTGTGCGGCCTACCGACCACGCACCGGATCAGCACCACCCGGATGTACCTGTCGCACCTGCCCACCCGGGGGCTGGCGGTGACCGCGCCGCTGAGTGCGGCCGTCGGCGCGAACACGAACGTCGAGGCGCAGTTCCATGCCCCGGGTGACCCGGGCGGCAACGCGTTGCTGCTGGCCGGTCTGGCCGCGGCCAGGGCGGCCTGGACCAGCGCCGGTGAGACCGCGTGGTCGCCGTTGACCGACGCGGTGGCGCGCACCCGGTGGGCGGCCGTGCCGACCCGACCGGCCGGGCAACCGGTCGACCAGGTCCTGGCCGCCGCCGGTCTGCCGGCCGTACGGGACCCGGCGCCGGTGGTGGCTGCGCTGAACCGGCTCCCCGACGAGCTGGTGGAGACCATCGAACTGCCGGCGACGTTGGCCGCCGCGCTGATCGCCGGGCAGCCGGCCGCCGGTGATCGGCTGGCCCGGCTGGTCGGGCTGCTGCGCGACCAGCACCTCGCCGCCGCGCTGCCACTCGTCGAGACGGGCAACCGGGTGCTGCTGGTGTGCAGCGTGATCGGCCTGCCGCAGGCCGGGCTGAACCTGGCCGAGCGCCGGGCCACCGGGTTCCGCTGGTACACGGTGGGGCTCGGCGGCGGCACCGCGGAGATCAAGGCGGTGGGCGCGCGGACCGTGCTGCGGCCCACCCACACTGGGTTGGTCGCCGTGGTGGCGCTCTCCTACGTGCGGACCGGTCTGACCGACCCGTACGAGTTCCGGGTGGAGCTGCCCGACGGGGTGACGTTGAACCTGGAGCAGTACGAGCGGCTGATGAACGCCCTGAGCAGGGTCTGCCCGCTCGGCGTGGAGATCAACACGTTCGGCATTCGTCGCGACCACGTCGACCTCGACGACGACGGCACCGCCGAGCCGCTGCGCCCGGCGGTGGCCCGCACCTTCCGCACCTTCCAGCAGCGCCGGCACCGCGGCGTGTACGACCAGCTCTGAGAGGGACACCACCATGGCGAGCGAGATCAACTACGACGGGGTGACCGTCACCGAGCTGTACGAGGCGTTCACCAAGCACGGCATTCCGGCCTCGGACGCCAGCGTGCTGGTCTCGTCCTGGATCTACGAGAACGTGGGCACCGCGAAGCGGGTGTTCAGCTACGCCGAGTCGTTCCCCGCCGTGGAGCCGGGCTGCGCGCCGCCACCGTTCGCCCGCACCTTCGCCCACACCGACTGGGTCGACGGGGAGGACGTGGTGCAGGCCGGGCAGACCCCGGGCGAGCAGGGCTTCAACGAGCGGTTCCACCGCATCGAGCACGACCTGGACCACCTCGGCACCGACCTGGCCAAGGCGTTCTCCTGCATGGCGGCCATGCGGGTCAGCCTGCGCCGGCTGCTCGACGAGATCCGCGCCGAGATCAACCGGCTGCACTCCACTGTGCACGAGAACAAGGTGACGCTCGGCCCGCACGCCATCGAGCAGATCCCCAACTACATCGGCGCGTTGGACTTCGGTAAGTACATGGGAACCACGATGTTCATGGACAAGAAGGTCAGCATCTGGCAGACCAAGGCCGGCACCATCGTGCTGCCCGCCGTGGAGACCCTCGGGGTGGACGTGGTCGTCGGCCCGAAGGTGCGCGGCGCTGCCCAACTCGCCCGCCACGCCGCCGAGCACGGCGACGTCCGGCAGCGTTTCCCCCGAGAGGTGAAGCTGGTGGAGTTCATCCGGTTCTTCGGCGAGGACGAGTTGGCCGACGGCCGGACGATCCGCGACGTGCTCAAGGTGCTGCCCGCCGACACCAGCTACCCGAGCCTGGACGCGATGTTCGGCGAGGTGAGCGAGCGTGAGGCAGCGATCGTCCGGACCACTGTCGGCGCCCCGTCGGCGGTCTCGGCGGCGCTCGGCATCGAGGCCGAGCTGGAGAACATCGCGGACGCCGACATCGCCATGCTCGCCGGGGTGCCGACCAAGGCTCGCGCGGCGCTGACCCGCGCCGGGATCAGCACTCTCGGCAAGCTGGCCGACGCGAATCCCGAGCAGGTGCTCGCCGTCATGAAGGAGGCCGGGGTACGCGCCGACGTCGGTGACGCCGCCGAATGGACCGGGTACGCCCAGACGCTGAGCAAGCTGCGCTGAACGGCCGGCACCGACTCCGGCGAACGGTTGATCCACGCCGCTCGCCGGGTCGGTGTGACGACACTGCGCTGGCGCGACGATCGTCCACACCCGACCGTGGAACTCCCACGGGGCGATCGGTGCGAAAGGCGCATGCATGGCTGTTCACGAGGTGACGCGGGACGATCGCACCGGGACACCCGAGACCGACACGGGGCTGCCTCCCCGGTACGCGTTACGACTGCTCGGCGGGTTCGGGTTGGAACGCGACGGACGGGTGGTGGCGGTGCCGCAGGGCGCCCGCCGACTGCTGGCCTACCTCGGCGTACGTCAGCACTGTGCCCGGTCCGAGGCCGCCGGCACGCTCTGGCCCGGCTCCCACGAGGAGCGTGCCCGTGCCAACCTGCGCACCATGCTCTGGCGGTTGCACCGGGTGACCCCCGAGCCTCTGGTGCAGGAGGACGATCGGCTGGCCCTGGCCGCCGGGGTGACCAGCGACGTGGCCATCCTGGGCGCGGCGGCCACCGCGTTCCTGGCCGGCGGGTCACCGGTGATCGGCGTCGGCCTGGGCGTGCCGGCGCTGGCGACCGGCGAGTTGCTACCCGGCTGGTACGACGACTGGGTGCTGGCCGAGCGGGAACGCCTTCGCCAGACCCGGCTGTACGCGCTGGAGGCGCTCGCCGAGCGGCTCACCACGCAGGGCCGGTACAGCGAGGCGGTGCAGGTGGCGTTGACCGCCGTGCACCTGGAGCCGCTGCGGGAGAGCGCCACCCGGGCGTTGATCGCCGTGCACCTGGCGGAGCGCAACATCAACGAGGCGGTACGGCGGTTCGAGCTGTTCCGCGCCGACCTGGGCCGGGAGTTGGGCGTCGCCCCGACACCCTGGCTGGAGCAGCTCGTCCGCGCCGGTGCGACCGGTGCGACCGTCCCGTCTCCGTAACCGGCCCCCGCTCTCTTCCCGTCACCCGCCCCGCCGCCACACTCTCGCCCTCAGTGCCCACGGCCGCCCCCGGACACCTGTCTTTCGTCCTTTGCTCTGCACCCGCGGAGGCGACAGTCACCGTCGGTAGCTGGTGCATGCGTGGGTGCAGAGCAAAGGATGCGCATGGGGTGGGGTGGGGTGGGGGCACGGCGGGCCGGTCAGTGTGTCGCGGGTGGGATGCTCTGCTCGTACTGGAAGACGTTGTGCGGGTCGTACTTGGCCTTGATCTTGCGCAGTCGAGGGAAGTTGCGTCCCCAGTAGGCGGTCTCCCACTCGGCCATGCCGATGTTCGGCACGTTGACGTAGGCGCCGTCCACGTAGGGCCGCAGCGCCTGGCTGAACTCGGCGATCCAGGTCTGGGCGATCGGGGTGACGGCGTCGCCGCTGTCGGGCTCGCCGCGGGTGCCCCAACCCGCTCCTGGCTCGGAGTAGAAGAGCGCGTCGCGGTGCGGGAAGGCCGCACCACCGAACGGCTCCTGCCGTTGCGCACCCCTGCCGAAGGCCTGGGTAAAGAAGTTGCTGTCGGGCGAGGGCGCCTTCTCCATGAATGCCTGGATCACGCTGATCGCCTTCGCCGGGAACGGCTCGCGGGTGAACTGGGAGAAGAACTTCCAGTTCGCGGGCTCGTCCGCGGTCGGGATCTGGAAGCCGGCGTAGACGTCGCCCCAGCCGCCGATCTGCGTCGTGACCGTGGGGCCGCCGATCGACAGGATCGGTGCCAGCAGTTTCCTGGCCTCTGCCTCCGACCCCTCCGCCAGCACTGCAAACAGCAGGATCTCGGTCGGGTGGACCTCGATCTGGGTGCCGAGGCGGGGGTCGGTGAAGGGCGCGACGCGCTGCCAGGCGTCGAAGACCTCGTGCAGATCGCCGAGACCGGGCCAGGTCACCTGCAGGTAGGCGACGCTGGTGAGCGGGGCGACCTTGTAGGTCAGGGAGGTGACGATCCCGAAGTTTCCGTTGCCCGCCCCACGCAGCGCCCAGAGCAGGTCCGGGTGGTTCCACGGGTCCACCTCGAGCACCTTCGCGCCGTCCGCGCCCGCCGCCACGACGATCTCCGCGCCGATCAGGTTGTCGCAGGCCATCCCGAGGTAGCGGGTGAGGAAGCCGAAGCCGCCGCCGAGGGTCGCGCCGGACAGACCGACAGTCCCCTCCGTGCCGGTGGTAGCAGCCAGGTTGTGCTCCCCGAGGGCGGTCACCGCCTCCGACTGGTTGAGCCCCGCGCCGACCTTCGCGATGCGGGTGGCGGTGTCGATGTGGACGTCCTTCAGCTCGCTGACGTCGATCACGATGCCGTTGTCGACGTTCGACCAGCCTTCCAGGCTGTGCCGGCCACTGCGTACGCGCAGCGCGACGTCGTGCTGCCGCGCCCAGGTGAGGGCGTTGACCACGTCCCGGGTCTCCTGGGCGAAGACGATGACCAGCGGATAGCGCACGAACAACTCGTCCCAGCCGAGGCTCGCGTCCGCGTAGTCGGGGCTCTGTGGGCGGACGATACGGCCGGTCAGCTCGGCCGGTGGGAACTTTGTGTCGGAGGGCCACCCGGGACCGTCGGCGGCGATTGCCGAGCTGCCGGCGATGACGCTCGGGAGTGCGACCGCTCCGGCGCCGACGGCCGTCGCCCTGAGCAGATCACGACGGGAAAGATCGCGCATGGTCCGAATCCTCTCGATTGGTGACGCGCCCGAAAGGTAGACCGAGAGGGGACTTACCTCTCATCAGGCGCAAACCAACCGTAAAGCCCGAGGCGTTCTCGCAGATCCGAGAACTTGTCACGGAACCCGGTCGGGTGATGCGACCGCCGTCAGTTCGGGGCAGGCACGTCCAGGATGGCGCTGAAACGCTCCTCGGCAAGGTCGAGCTGCCCGAAGATGTGCCGCTTCACCGCTGGCGACAGCGGGGTGTCCGGTCGGCCGATCAGGTCCCGGAAGAGCGGCACCAGCGGCCGGTACTTCCGGGCCGACGAGACGACCTTCGGCCCGACCGTGTGGATCACCCCCACACCGTTGTCGGTGAAGTCCGATACCTTGATCACCCGAGCCCAGGGCTCCCGGTCCAGGCTGACCGCCAGGTGCTCCCGGTACTGCGTGTTGCGGTCCCGCTCGGGGTCGTACACCGGGTTGGTGACGGCGGCGACCAGGGTGGCCACCCGCGGCCCGAACCGTGCGGCGAGCGCACTCAACGCGGCCTCGGTCGGGTCGGCCCCCGGGTCACCGACGGCCAACTCGGACGGGTGATCCTCGACCGCGTCGTGCAGCAGACCGGCGACGATCACGTCCACGTCGCGCACCTGGTAGTGGTGCATCAACCGGATCGCCACCCGCAACAGGTGGTTCAGGTACGGCTCGCGGACACGTCGGTCGTCGCGGTGCAGGTCGGCGGCGAGTTCGAGCGCGGCGGTCAACCGCGCCCGGGCGGCGTCGTCGAACTGCTGGACCTCCAACCGGAAGCGCTCCAGCAGGCCCGGTTCGCCGTGGATCTCGGTGATCGCGTGCATCGGCATGCTGCCCAGGTGCGGAGGGAAGTCCATGCGTCACTTATAGCCGATCTTCCCCACATCGATGAGCCCGTACGTCGTCGACCCGACCACGAGTTCCCGCCCGGACCGGGTGGTCAGACCGGTAGCCGGTTCGCGCCGGCGAGCGGTCCCACCAGGAGGGGGACCAGCGGGGCCGGGAGGGCCGGGTCGCGGCGCAGGGTCGGCGTCCAGCCCGCGTCGCCGGCGAGGTCGGGGTCGTGGGTCGCGTTGTACGCCGCCAGCACGTCGACCGGCCGCGCCGGCCCGTCGCCCTGACGCACCCAGGAGCCGCGCTCGGTCAAGGCCGTGCCGCCCCAGTCGTAGAGCAGGTCGGCCGGGTCGACCGACGCGTCCAACGTGAAGAAGTTGTTCTGCGCGTAGATCGCCGACTGCACGCCGACGCCGAGCGCGTACTGGAAGTCGTCCCCACCGAGCCGGTAGTGGTTGTTGTAGACGTCGACCTGCCCGAAGCGCACCCTCGGCAGCCGTTGCAGGACGCCGTCGAAGAGGTTGTGGTGCACTGTGACCTTCAGCCGCCCCACGTCCGGGCCGACAGTGTTGGACGAGCCGATCAGCAGCAGCTTGTCCCGGCCGGTGAAACGGTTCCACGACGCGGTGACCAGGCTGGCCGTGTGCGTGATGTCCAGTGAGCCGTCGTGCACCTGGTACGGCCGACCGAAGTGGACGGGTTGGGCGCTGTCCGGGTTGTCGCCGTCGGTGAAGGTGTTGTGGTCGACCCAGACGTTCTCGCTGCGGCGTACCGAGATCTGGTCGTACTGGCTGTTCCAGTTGCCGGCCTCACCGTCGGTCGGTGACCAGGCGGGGAAGCAGTCCCGGGCGTCGACGAGGGTCAGGTTGCGGACGATCACGTTCGACGCCCGGTCGATCATCAGCGTCAGGCCGGTCAACCGCGCGCCGCGCAGCCCGACGATCGTGGTGTTCGGGCCGACGTTGATCTGGGTTTGCCGGGTCTGGTTGGCCACCGAACGCACCCGGGCCTCCTCCAGCGGCCCGCTCGGGGCGACCCGCCCCCACACCGCCGGGTCGTAGGCCTCCAGGTAGGCGTCCAACCGGTACGCCGGGTCGGCCAGGTCGGCGCAGCTCAGCGGAGCGCCGTCGGGCCCTTCGAAACCGTCGATGACGCCGTCGACGTAGACGAGCTTCGGCGTCGCGTCGGTGGCGTTGCCGGCGTTGTCGCCGCCCAGCGCGGCGACCAGCTCGGCCCGGCTGTGCACCACTGTGGTCCGCTCCGGGGTGGCCGCCGAACCGCCGGTCGTGCCGGCCCCCTCGGCCGCCCAGCCGTCCCGCGCGGGCAGCGCCTGCCGTCCGAGCTGGCGGGCCGACCAGGAGAGTCGGTCGTCCGGGCGGGGAGCGGCGGCGGCCGGGGCGGCACCGAGCAGGAGGGCGACCACCGTCGCGCCGGTGAGGACTCTGCGCATGACTGTCTCCATCCACTGGAGGTGGGGTGTGGGTTCGTTGTCCGGCTATCTCGTCAACTCGGCGCGGTACGCGGCGACCGCCCAGGGCACCGCCAGCTCACTCGGGAGCGCCCCCCGCTCGGCCGCCCGACGCAGCACGTCGACCACGCCCCGCAGGTGACGGACCCGTTCCCCGCCCTCGCCGACGGTGGTCACCAGGTCACCGTCGAGCAGCCGGGGCTCCGGGGCGGCCCGCAACGCGTCCAGCAGCGCGGTGAACGGCGCGGTACGGGCCAGCGGCGCGATCAGCGGCACCCCGGCCGGGTCGGCCCGGTGCGCGAGCAGGTTCTCCAGCAGTCCCGACCGCCCCGGCACCCGGCGGGTCACCACGTCCCCGGGCAGCCGCAACCGGTCCGTCGGGTACTCCAGCACCGCCCGCCCGGCCGTCCCGGTCACCACGACCTCGCCCGCCACGAACTCCTCGGCGGCCAGGGTCACCGCCGCCAGCACCGGCGGGCCGGCACGGAACAGGACCCGCAGCACCGCGGTGTCCTCCACCTCGATCGGGCGGACCCGGTAACGCTCCACCTCGATCGCCACCGGCCAGGGCGTCGCCCCGCCGAGCGCCTCGGCGACGGCCAGGCACTGCATCACCGCGTGTGCGAGCGGGTTGGCCAGCGCGCCGTCCAGCACCGGTCGGCCGTCCAGCATGCGACGACCGGCCCAGGGGGAGCGGGCGTAGTAGGCGTCCGGCCGCTGCCACGCGGCCACCGTGGCGACGCCGGTGACGGTGCCCAGTCGGCCGGCGGCCAGCGCGTCGGTCAGCGCGGTGAGAGCCGCCGAACCCAGCGCCTGGAAGCCGACCTGGGCGACCCGTCCGGCGGCGGCGAGAGCCCAGGTCAGCTCCTCGTGTTCGGCCAGCGACAGCACCGGAGGCTTCTCCAGCAGCAGGTCCGCGCCGGTGGCCAGGGCGTCGCGGGCGATCGCCAGGTGGGTGTGCGGCGGCGTGCAGATCACCACCACGTCCGGCCGGGTGGTGGCGAGCATCGCCCGGTGGTCGGTGAACACCTGGACGCCGGGGGGCACCGGCGCCGCCGGGTCGTCCTCCACCGGCCGGACGTCGACCAGGGCGACCAGTCGCAGCCGGCCGTCGGCGTGCAGCGGCGCGATCACCCGCCGATGCCACCGGCCGTGCCCGTTCGCCCCGATCACCGCCACCCGCGGCGGCGGCGTCCCCCCGTTCACCACCCACCGGCCAGTGTCGGCCCGCTCACCGGGCACCGGCCACTGTGGCCTCGACGCCGTGCCGTTCCAGCGCCGTCAACCAGGCGACCACGTCGGCGCGGACCTCGTCGTCCTCGGCGACCTCCACCGGGATGACCTCACGCAGCGCGAAGAGCGCGTCGACAGCGCCCGCGGGGCTCTGCCGACCGGCGTCGAGTGCCGCGCGGATCGGCCCGGCGAGGGGGTCCTGGAACGGCAACGGCTGGCCGTCGTCGGCGTACCCCAACGCGAAGCGTAACCAGGACGCCACGACCAGCGCGCCCCAGCGCGCGGACCGACCGGTCGCGCGCAGGTCGGCGATGGTGTGCAGGACGCGCTGCGGCAGCTTCTGCGAGCCGTCCATCGCCACCTGGAGGGTGCGGTGGCGGATCGCCGGGTTACCGAACCGGGCGAGGACCTGCTCGCCGTAGTCGACCACCCGGACCCCGTCCGGTGGGGTGAAGCTGGCGGCGACGTCCTCGGCGATCAGCCGGCGCAGCACGTCGCCCAGGTGCGGGATTTCCAGCGCCTCGGCGACGGTCTCCCGACCGGCCAGCGCGCCCAGGTACGCGGTGGCCGAGTGGACGCCGTTGAGGGCGCGCAGCTTCAACCGCTCCCACGGGCCGGCGTCGTCGGTGAGCACCGCCCCGGCATGCTCCCAGCCCGGCCGGCCACCGGGGAAGTCGTCCTCGATGACCCACTGCGAGTACGGTTCGGCGGCGACCGCCGCAAGGTCGGTGACGCCGAGCGCCCGGCGTACCGCCTCGATGGTCTCCGGGGTGCTGGCCGGGACGATCCGATCCACCATGGTGCCCGGGCAGGAGACGTTGGCGGCCACCCAGTCGACCAGCCCGGTGGGCACCCCGACGGCACGACCGACCGTCTGGTCGAGCATGCCCCGCAGCCGCCGGCCGTTGGCCGGCAGGTTGTCGCAGCTCACCAGCGCCACCGGCCCGGCGTCCGCGGCGGCCCGTGCGGCCAGCCCGCGCAGCAGCAGCCCCGGCACCGTGCTCGGCGGACGGCCGCCGGCCAGGTCCGCGGCGAGCGCCGAGTCCGGCGACAGGTGGCCGGTCACCGGGTCGAGTTGGTACGCCTTCTCGGTGACGGTCAGGGTCACCACGCGCACCGCCGGGTCGGCGAGCAACGCCACCACGGCGTCCGGGTCGCTGGCCGCGTGCCGGACGCCGCTCAGCGCCCCCACCACCCGGGTGGCGCTGCCGGTCGCGGAGAGGGCGCTGACGGTGAACAGGTTGTCCTGGGCGGTGAGCGCCTCGACCACTGCGGTGCTGCGCGGCGCGACGGCCACGATGCCCCAGTCGCCGCCGGCCGCGCCGACCGCCGCCTCGGTGAAGACCGCCTGGTGGGCGCGGTGGAACGCGCCCAACCCCAGGTGTACGACGCCAGTGGGCACCGTCCCCGGCCGGATCAGGGGGCGGGCCTCGACGGGGAGGTGGCGCACCATGCCCAGGCCGAGCCGGGACGCGCCGACGGTCACCGCCACGCCGGACCGTCCGGGAAGCGGAACTCGGCGATCGACGCCGGTTTCATGGTGGCGCTGTAACCGGGCCGCTCGGGCAGGAGGTAACGGCCACCGCGGGTACGCACCGGGTCGACGAAGTGCTCGTGCAGGTGGTCGACGTACTCGATCATCCGACCGTCGAGCGCGGTGCCCACCCGCAGGTAGTCGAAGATCGCCAGGTGTTGGACGTACTCGCAGAGGCCGACCCCACCGGCGTGCGGGCAGACCGGCACCCCGAACTTCGCCGCCAGCAGCAGCTCGGCCAGGACCTCGTTGACACCGCCGACCCGGCACGCGTCGATCTGCATCACGCCGATCGCCTCGGCCTGCAACAACTGCTTGAAGATCACCCGGTTGGCGGCCACCTCACCGGTGGCGACCCGGCACCGGCCGCCGGTCAGTTCGGTCACCGCACGGGCGATCCGGGCGTGACCGAGGATGTCGTCGGCGTGGGTGGGCTCCTCGATCCAGTACGGGTCCACCTCGGCCAGCGCCGCCATCGCGGTGATCGCCTCGTCGACGTCCCAGACCTGGTTGGCGTCCATCATCAGCAGCGCGTCCGGGCCGATCTCCTCCCGGATGATCCGGGCCCGCCGCAGATCGTCGGCGAGCGGGCCGCCGACCTTCATCTTCATCGCACGCCAACCGTCGTCGTACGCCTGCCGGGTCAGTGCCCGCACCTTGTCGTCCGGGTAGCCGAGCCAGCCGACCGAGGTGGTGTACGAAGCAAAGCCGCTCTGCTTGAGTTCCGCGAGCCGGCCATCCCCTCCGATTAATCCCTTGTCGAGGATCGCCGCCGCGTCGTCCGGGGTGAGCGCGTCGCTGATGTGCTTGAAGTCGACGCTGGCGACGAGGTCGTCGGTGGGCAGTTCGGCGAGGAACCGCCACATCGGCTTGCCGGCCAGTGTGGCCCGCAGGTCCCACACCGCGTTGACCAGAGCCCCGGTCGCCATGTGGATGACGCCCTTCTCCGGGCCCAGCCAGCGCAGCTGCACGTCGGCGCTGAGCGAGCGCCAGAACGCCACCGGCTCGGCCACGATCTCCTCGACAGTGCGTCCCCGTACGTGGTGGGCCAGCGCGCGGACCGCCGCGCAGGTGATCTCGTTGCCCCGGCCGTTGGTGAAGGTGAACCCCGCGCCGGTGGCCCCGACGTCGGTGCCCAACTCCACGTACGTCGCCGAGTAGTCGCCGCGGTTGATCGCGTCGGAGCCGTCGCCCCGCGCGGCGGTCGGGAACCGCACGTCGTGCACCTCGACGGAGGTGATGGTGGTGGTCACTGGTCCACGCCTCCGAACTTGAAGACCCGCTTGGGCAGCCGGTACGCCAGGTCGACGATGGTCTCGGCCGCCTCGTCCATCGGCAGCCGGTGCTCGGCGACCAGCCGGGCCAGGAAGCCGGCGTCGACCCGGCGGGCCACGTCGTGGCGTACCGGGATGGAGCAGAACGCCCGGGTGTCGTCGACGAACCCGGTGGTGTTGTAGAAGCCGGCGCTCTCGGTGACCGCCTCCCGGAACCGGCGCAGCACCTCCGGGGAGTCCAGGAACCACCAGGGGGCGCCGAGCAGCAGCGCGGCGTACCCGCCGGCGAGGGGCGCCAGCTCGCGGGTGAAGGTGTCCTCGTCCAGGGTGTAGAGCACGACCCGCAGTCGGGGGTCGTTGCCGTAGCGCTCCAGCAGCGGGGCGAGCGCGTGCACGTACTCGGTGGCCTGCGGGACGTCGCCGCCGACGTCGCGGCCGTGCCGGGCGTGCAACCACCGGTTGTGGTTGCGCACCGCGCCCGGGTGCAGCTGCATGACCAGGCCGTCGTCGAGCGACATCCGGGCGAACTCCACCAGCATGTGCGCCCGGAACGCCTCCGCGTCGGCGGCGTTGGCCTGGCCGCGCCGACCCCGGTCGTACAGCCGCTCGGCCTCCTCCGGCGTCAGGTCCAGGGTGCGCGCGGTGGGGTGTCCGTGGTCGGAGGATGTCGCGCCGGCGGCGATGAACGCCGCCCGTCGGGCCCGCAGCGCGGCCAGGTAGCCGGCGTACGTGCCGGTGTCCTCGCCGGCCCGCTCACCGAGCCGCTCCACGTTGGTCGACCAGCCCTCGAACTCCATGTCCACCACGTCGTCCGGGCGGAAGGTGGTGACCACCCGGCCGCCCGGCCCGCCCCAGCCGTCGGCGGCGAGCTTGGCGTGCTGGCCGAGGTCGTCCAGCGGAGACTCGGTGGTCGCGAGGACCTCGATGTGGAACCGCTCGAACAGCGCCCGGGGCCGGAAGTCCGGCTCGGCGAGCCGGGCCGCGATCTCGTCGTAGAGGGTGTCGGCGGTGGCCGGGCCGAGCGGGGTGTGCACACCGAACACGGTGCGGAAGGTCTGCTCCAGCCAGAGCCGCGACGGGGTGCCCCGGAACAGGTGCCAGTGCGCGGCGAAACGTCGCCAGATCACCCGCCCGTCGGTCTCCACCGGGCTGCCGTCGCGGGTGGGCACACCGAGGTCCGACGGGGGTACGCCCTGGCTGAGCAGCATCCGGGTCAGATAGTGGTCGGGCACGATGAGCAGCTGCGCCGGGTCGGGGAAGGGCCGGTCCTCGGCGAGCAGGGCCGGGTCGACGTGCCCGTGCGGCGAGATGATGGGTTGTTCCGCCGCGAGGGCGTACAGCTCCCGGGCCAGCGCGCGCTGGCCCGGTTCGGGCGGCAGGAGCAGGTCGGTGTGGTCGAACGTCGGCACGGGGATGGGCTCCTCGTCTCCTGGTCAGCGGGGGGTGAGCAGGTCGGCGACCCGGACCGGTCGACCGGTTTCGAAGGACCGGTTGGCCGCCAGGCCGGTGAGCAGGGCCAACGCGCCGTCGTCGGCGGTCGCGGCGCGCTCCAGCGGGTCGGGTTGCCCGCCGAAGAGCACACCTGTCATCCGGGCATCCGCGCCGCCGTGGCCGTGCCGGCTGCGCCTCTCCACGGGGATCTGCCGGGGCGGTTGCCAGAACGGGCGCACCGTGAGGGTCGCGCCACCGCCCTCGGGCGGGGCTTCGACACCGTGCAGGGCGGCGCCCTTGACCGCGCCGGCGGTGCCGCGGTCGACGAAATCGTTCTCGGTGACCTCCAGCTCCAGCCGGCCCCGGCTGCCGTTGACCATCACCCGGTAACCCTCCCAGGGGGCGTACGCGGTGAGGTGGTAGGTCATCGTGGCGCCGGTGGAGTAGCGGGCCAGCACTGCCATGTCGTCCTCGATGCTGACCCCGGGGGCGAAGACGTTGCGGTCGCGCTGGTAGCCGTCCTCGGCCTCGGCGTCGAGGTACAACTCGCGCAGCCGGGGGTGCGCGTCGAGTCGCAGGGCGAACGGGTCGTCGGCGGCGGCGGGGGAGCCGTACGCCCGGTCGTAGTCACGGGCGTAGCCGTGCCGGCGGCCGTCCTCGCCGTAGAAGAAGAGCCGTCCGGCCGCGTACACCTCGACGGGCGTGGCGGCCAGCCACCAGTTGACCAGGTCGAAGTGGTGGCTGGCCTTGTGCACCATCAGCCCGCCGGAGCTGGCCTTGTCGCGGTGCCAGCGGCGGAAGTAGTCGGCGCCGTGGCGCACGTCGAGCAGCCACTCGAAGTGCACCGAGCCGATCTCGCCGACCGCGCCCTCGGCGAGCAGCCGGCGGACCTGCTCGTGCAGTGGGTTGTAGCGGTAGTTGAACGCGACGGTCACCCGACCACCGGTCTCGGTCACCGTGTCCAGGATGCGCCGGCAGCGCGGCACGTCCACCGTCATCGGCTTCTCGGTGACGACCTGCCGGCCGGCGCGTAACGCGGCCACCACGTACTCGTCGTGGGTGACGTCGACGCTGGTGACCAGGACGACGTCGACGCGTTCGGCGTCCAGCATGGCCGCGAAGTCACCGGCCGGGTAGGTGGGCACCGGACGGTGACCCAGCTCGGCCAACCAGCGGTTGTGCGCGTCCATCCGGGCCTGGTTGACGTCGGCGAAGGCGACCAACTCGGTGGTGTCGGCGTGGTCGAGCACCAGGGCGCGGACGAACATCTCCGCTCGCGCGCCGGTGCCCACGACGGCGTACCGGACCCGGCCGTCGGCTCTCGGTGACATGCGGTCGCCCCTCCGGTGATCCTGCAAAGGTTTGCAGTGAAGTAATCACGATCGATGTGATCGCGTCAACGGCGACGATACAAACGGCGGTGAATGTCCGTGTTTGCGAGGCGTTAGTTCACCAAGGGGAGTCTGGATGCAACAAAGCTGTAGCCATTGACCGTTGACACTGACGCAACCGTTTGCATTAATGGGCCACACCCACGTGACCGCCACCACATCGGACGAAGGGGCCGCCGTGCCAGTCACCATCCGGGACGTCGCCCGGGCGTCCGGTGTGCACATCTCCACCGTGTCCCGCACCTTCTCCGCTCCGCACCTGGTCAACCCGGAGACCCGGGTCCGGGTGCTGGCCTGCGCGGAGGACCTGGGCTACCGGCCGAACCGGGCCGCGAGGGCACTGATCACCGGGCGTACGCACAACATCGGGCTGATCATCGCGGACATCGCGAACCCGTTCTTCCCGCCGCTGATCAAGGCGGCGGAGAGTCAGGCCCGGCACCGCGACTACCACGTGTTCGTGGCCGACACCAACGAGGACCCGACCGCGGAGGAGGAACTGGTCCACGCGTTGGCCAAGCAGGTCGACGGTGTGCTGCTGTGCAGTCCACGGATGAGCAACAGCCTGATCGAGCAGCTCAGCCGTGAGGTGCCGTTGGTGGTGGTGAACCGCCAGGTGACCGGCCTGCCCTGCGTGCTGATGGACGTCGGGCAGGGTGCCCGGTCGGCGATCGAGCACCTGGTCGGCCTGGGACACCGCAGCATCGCGTTGCTCGGCGGCCCGCGCAGCTCGTGGACCAACCGGGAGATGCGCCGGGCCGCCGGCGCGGCCGCCCGGGCGGGCGGCGCGGAACTGACAGTGCTCGGCCCGAACGCGCCCACCGAGACCGGCGGATCCGCCGCCGCCGAGCAGGTGCGGCGCAGCGGTGTGTCGGCCGTGCTCGCCTACAACGACCTGATGGCGATCGGCCTCATCGAAGGGCTGGACGCGCTCGGGGTCCGGGTGCCGCAGGAGGTGAGCGTCGTCGGGGTCGACGACATCACCCTGAGTCGGCTCACCCGACCCAAACTGACGACGGTGGCCACACCCACCGGGGCCGCCGGCCGGACGGCCGTCGACATGCTGCTGCAACAGGACACCGAGTCACCGCGCGGCGCGCGAGGGCTGGGTGCCGGCACGGCGCTCGGCGTCCGTCGTACCACCGCACAGGTAATGCTCCAGACCGACCTGGTCATCCGCGACTCGACCGGCCCGGGCCCGCACGCCCGACCGGCACGTCCCCTGGCCGCGCCGCAGGGCCCGGACCCGCATTGCCCTGCGGGCCCGGGCATCCCGACCGCGGCCACCGGTGACGCCGTCGCCTCCTAATGCCGAGGAGTGAGCGCACATGCACCCCGCAACGCCCCCCACCACTGACGCGCCCGTCGGGCGCGCTCACCGTACCGCGCTGCCTCGGCGGCGCCTGCTGCGTGGCCTGCTCGCCGTGACGGTCGCCGCGCCGCTGATGATCGGCGCTGCCGCCTGCGGCGGAGACGACGAGCCCTCCGCCGATCCGAACGCCCCGGTCAAGCTCTCCATCTTCTGGTGGGGAGGTGATGCCCGGGCCAAGCTGACCGAGGACGCGCTGGCTCTCTACACCAAGAAACACCCGAACGTGACCTTCGAGAAGACCTGGCAGGCCAACCAGGGCTACTTCGACAAGCTGGCCACGCTCACCGCCGGCGGCAACCCGCCGGACCTGTTCCAGATCGACGACAACTACCTGGCCGAGTACGCGGCCCGCAACACCACGCTGGACCTGACCTCGTACCAGAAGTCCGGCAAGCTGGACACCTCGAAGTTCCCCGAGAGCCTCTGGCAGTACGGCGTTGTCGACGGCAAGTTCGCCGGCCTGGCCGCCGGGGAGAACACCCAGGGTCTGGTCTACAACAAGACGCTGCTGACCAAGAACAACCTGCCCGAGCCGACCACCGGGATGACCTGGGAGCAGCACATCGCCTGGGCCGAGGAGGTGTCGAAGAAGACCGGTGTGCCCGGCACCCAGGACCCGAGCGCCGACTACAAGGCCCTCTGGGTCTGGCTGCGGCAGCAGGGCAAGGACCTCTACAAGGGCAAGGAGCTGGGCTTCACCGCCGAGGACGTGACCAAGTGGTTCGACCTGTGGAAGGGCGCCCGGGACCGCAAGGCCACCCCGACCGCCGACGTGATCCACGAGGGCAACTCCAGCGACGTCACCAAGCAGTTGGTGGTCACCGGCAAGTCGGCGACCTCCTGGGTCTGGGCCAACCAGATGCCGGACCTGAAGAAGAACACTAAGGACGAGCTGGGCGTGATCGCCTACCCCGGTGACCCCAGCGCGCAGTGGGCCCGGGCCTCGATGTACTGGTCGGTGTTCAAGGGCAGTAAGAACAAGGACGTCGCAGTCGACGTGATCAACTTCCTGAACAACGACATGGAGGCCGTCAAGCTGCTCGGTACCGACCGAGGCCTGCCGTCCAACCTGGACCTGCGCCGGGTGGTCAGCGACGACACCACCGACCCGGCCATGAAGCAGTCCATCGCCGTGGAGGCGGAGCTGACCCAGAAGTTCGGCAAGTCGCCGCAGGTGCCGATCAAGGGACACAGCAAGGTCAAGTCGGAGCTGATCAAGGCGGCCGAGAACGCGCAGTACGGCCGGGCCACCCCCGCCGAGGCCGCCGCCCAGTTCGTCGAGGCGTGCAAGTCCGCCATCGCCTGACCGCCGCACCAGGCGAGGAGAGGAGCAGTTCGTGGCGTTGACCACGGCGCCCGACCCGACCCGACGCGGCTCCGGAACCGACCGGGCCCACACCGACAGGCGTGGGCCCGGCCGCCTCCGGCACAGCGAAGGTCTGGCGGGGTACGTCTTCCTGTCGCCGTGGCTCATCGGGCTGATGGGTGTCACGGCGGTCCCCATGCTGTTGTCGCTCTACCTGAGCTTCACCAACTACGACATCCTCACCCCGTTCTCCGAGGTGCAGTGGGTGGGGCTGGCCAACTACGAGCGGATGTTCACCGCCGACCCGTCGTACTGGCACGCGGTGCGGGTGACACTGACCTTCGCGCTGATCGCCGTGCCGTTGAAGCTCGCCGCCGCCCTCGGCGTGGCTCTGCTGCTCAACCGCGCCTGGCGCGGCGTCGGGCTGTTCCGAGGGCTGTTCTACCTGCCGTCGCTGCTCGGCGGCAGCGTCGCGCTGGCCATCGTCTGGGTCAACATGTTCAACCGCGACGGCGCGTTCAACTCGTTGTTGAGCCTCTTCGGCATCACCGGCAAGCCGTGGGTCAACGACCCGGACTGGGCCCTGGAGACGCTGATGGTGCTGGCCATCTGGCAGTTCGGCGCGCCGATGGTGATCTTCCTGGCCGGGCTCAAGCAGGTGCCCACCGAACTCTACGAGGCCGCCTCGGTCGACGGGGCCGGCCGGTTCCGCCAGTTCCGCAACGTCACCCTGCCGATGCTCTCCCCGGTCATCTTCTTCAACCTGGTGCTGGAGACCATCAACGGGTTCCAGGGCTTCACTGCCGCGTTCGTGCTCAGCAACGGCACCGGCGGCCCGGTCGACTCCACCCTGATGTACACGTTGAACCTCTACATCACCGGCTTCACCGAGCTCGACATGGGTTACGCCTCGGCGATGGCCTGGGTGTTCCTGCTCGCCATCGCGGTGATCACCGCGGTCTTCTTCAGCACCGGACGGTTCTGGGTGCACTACTCCGACGGGGAGGACCGGTGATGGCGACCCCGACGGTCGTAGCGCCACCGAGCCCACGCCGACGCCCCGGCGGTCGGCCCGTGCTGCGGCTGCTGATCCTGGTGGCGATCGTCGCCGTGGTGCTCTACCCGTTGATCTGGATGATCGGCACCTCGGTGAAGTCCCAGGAGGAGATCGTCAACAACCTCGGGCTGCTGCCGGAGCGGTTCACCCCGGGCAACTACACCGCCGGGTGGTCCAACTTCGACGTCAGCTTCGGCCGGTTCTTCCTCAACAGCGCGATGGTCAGCCTGCTCACCGTGGTCGGCAACGGGCTCTCCTGCCTGCTGGCCGCGTACGCCTTCGCCCGGCTGCGGTTCCGGCTGCGCGGCATGTGGTTCGCCGTCATGATCGGCACGCTGCTGCTGCCCCAGCACGTCCTGATCGTGCCGCAGTACATCCTCTTCCGGACGCTCGGGCTGGTCGGCGGCGACTGGCCCTACCTGCCGCTGCTCATCCCGCAGTTCCTGGCCACCGAGGCGTTCTTCGTCTTCCTGATGGTGCAGTTCATGCGCGGCGTGCCGCGCGAGCTGGACGAGGCGGCCCGGATCGACGGCGCCGGCCCGTTCGGCATCTTCCGGCACATCATCCTGCCGCTGAGCCGCCCGGCGCTGGTCACCACGGCGATCTTCTCGTTCATCTGGACCTGGAACGACTTCTTCCGACAACTGGTCTTCCTGTCCCAACTGGAGGACTACACGGTGCCGGTGGCGCTGACCCTCTTCATCGACTCGACCAGCCAGAGCGCGGTCGGGCCGATGTTCGCCATGTCGGTGCTGTCGTTGCTGCCGGTCTTCCTGTTCTTCGTCGCCTTCCAGCGGATGCTCGTCGAGGGGATCAACACCAGTGGCATCAAGGGCTGAACCGGCATCAAGGGCTGAACCTGTCGACGCCGCCGGACGGCGGGACTGGCGCGACGTCGTCTGCGACGCCGCCGACCTGGCGCTGCTCGGCATCCTGCTGACCCTCGCCGCGCTGCCGTTGCTCACCGTCGCCGCGGCGGTGGGCACGGCCAGCGCGGCAGTGCACGACTGGACGCGTACCGGCAGTTGGCCGTCCGCGCGGACGACAGTGCGCCGCTTCGGCCGTGCGGTGCCGCCCGGGGTGCCGGTCAGCCTGCTCGCGCTCGCCGTGGCCGGGTTGCTCGCCGCCGACCTGGCGGCGCTGGCCACCGGCCGGGTGCCCGGCGGACCGGTGGCGCTGCTGGTGACGGCGCTGGTCACGGCCGGCCTGGCCGGGTACGCCGGGCTGGTCGTCGTCGAGGTGGGCGGGGGCGGACGGTGGCGGGAGGCGGCCCGCTCGGCGGCGCGGGCCTGCCTCGACGCACCCACCCGCTGGGCCGCTCTCACCGGGGTCGTCGCGCTCGCCGGGCTGCTCGCCGTCCTGGTCACCCCGGTCGCGGTGCCGATCCTCGCCGGATACACGCTGGCCGCCCTGCACGCCGTCGCCAACCGCCAGCCGATCGCCGCGGCCGTCACCTCCGGGCGGGGAGGCCACGCAGGCGGCCGCCGGTCGGTGCCGACCTACCCGGAGTCGCCGTGAGCGGGGCACCGGAGCCGGTGCGGATGCTGGTCGGCGGGACCGAGGTGGCGCGGTACGTCATCGACCCGAAGCTGGACGCGCGGCACGGCCCCCGACCGTACCTGCATCCGGTACGCACCCTCGGCGGCACTGTCGTCACCGACGCGCTGCCCGCCGACCACGTGTGGCACCTCGGCGCGTCCCTGGCGGTGCAGGACGTCAACGGCAGCAACCTCTGGGGCGGGCGCACCTACGTGCGCGACGTCGGCTACACCTGGCGTGACGATCATGGCGTCATCGCCCACACCGGGGAGGTCGAGCGGTCCCCGGGCGGGTACGTCCACGACCTCCAGTGGCGCGACCGCGCCGGTGGGGTCCTGTTGACCGAGCGTCGGTGGCTCGCCGCGTCGGCGCTGACACCGGACGTCTGGCGGCTCGACCTGGAGACCGTGCTCGTGGCACCGGACGACCGGGAGGTGCGTCTGGGTAGCCCGGCCACCAACGGACGCCCGGGCGGGGCCGGCTACGGCGGATTCTTCTGGCGGGCCGTCGCCGACGGCGAGCCGGAGGTGTTCACCGCCGACGCCGCCGGGGAGGAGACGGTCAACGGCAGCGCGGCACCGTGGCTCGCGCTGACCGGCGTCGGGTCGGACGGCGGGGCGTACACCCTTGTCTTCGGGGGTCTTGGTCGGGGCGACAGGTGGTTCGTGCGGACCGGGATGTATCCGGGGGTCTGTGTGGCGTTCGCGTTCGACAGTCCGGCGGTGCTGCCCGTCGGTGGGAGCCGGCACGGCCGGTACCGGGTGTGGGTGGCGGACGGGGCCCTCGACCGGGCCGCCGTCGCCGCCCTGGCTCGCTCAGGTTGACCATGAAGTTATCGCCACGACACGCCGACCGATGTGGCGATAACTTCATGATCAACGGGGCGAGGAGCGGGTCGGGAGTGCGGCGGTGACCCGGATGGCCTTGACTATCGCCGGGATCGAGCCGATCAGCAGCACGAGCCCCCAGATGATCGCGATGATCGCGAAGACCAGCGCCGCCACGTCGTCCACGATGCTGACCAGGATCACCGGCACCAGGTTGTGCAGGAACTCCAGCACGACGGTGCACAGCAGGGTGGTCAGGATCAGCAGGACGAGGCCCTTGTTCTGCAGGAACCGGGGCTGGGCCAGCACCAGCAGCCCGGCCCACACGAGCTTGAGCAGCAGCACCAGCCCGAGCAGCACCGCCGCGTCGCCGACCGGGAAGAACCCCCATATGGCCAGGTACGCCAGTGTGCCGAACGGGACGGCCAGGAACAGCGACACCATGATCATTAGTTCGACGAACGCGATGAGCAGCGCGATCAGCCCCACGATGATCAGGATGATCGAGAAGATCAGGCTGGCGACGCCCTGCACCCGACCCTGGATCCGCTCCGGCAGCAGCAGACCCAGGCAGAACAGCCCGGTGCTCCAAACCGCCACCGCGTCGATCAACGCCAGGTAGCCGGTGCCCCGGCCGGACGGCTCGCTGACCCCGGACACGTCGTCGATCTGGACGTCCAACGCTCCGGCGCTGTCCGCGAGCGCTGCCCCGGCGTCGCCGCCGCCGATCAGCAGCCCGGCGCCCAACTCCACCCCGATCGCCAGGACGATGGCGAGCATGGCCAGCAGCAGGAACGGTTTACGCAGGTCACCCACGTCAAAACCCTCCACTCAGCTCAGGACGTCGCCACGATGACGGTGCAGGAACCGAGGCCGGGACAGCGCACGCCGACCACTGTGGCCTCGTCGACGGCCACCTTCGCCACGGCTCCGGTGCCGTCGGCGGCCGGTTCGACCTCGTCGCGGATGGTCAGGTCGGCGTCGCCCGGGGCGGGCGCGGTGACCGTGAACCGCGCCGCGCTGCGCAGCACCAGGGTGCGTAACCCACCGGGGTCGGCGACCCGCAGCTCACAACTACCCGAGAAGACCAGCCGGCCGGGCTCCTCGAAGCAGTCGGCGCTGACCGTGCCCGGGTCCACAGCGGCGCGCTCACCGCCCAGCGCCCCCAACCGGTCGACCAGCCCGTGCCGCGCGCCCGGGTCACCCCGGTCGTCGCGCCCCGCCCCGATCGCGACCACGAACAGCGCCACCAGCAGGACGGCCAGCACGCCCAGCAGCGCCTTCTGCCGGCCGCTCATCGCGCGGCGGCCGGTGACACGACCTCGCTGAACCGGAGCACGTCGACGCCGGCGAAGTAGCGGTTGGTGCCCTGCGTCTTGCCGACCACCAGCAGGGAGACCTGGTGCGCGCCCCTGGTGAGCTGGACCGTGCCGACGTCCAGGAACTCCGTCTTCTGCACCGTCGGCGTGAACCCGAGGAACGTGCCACCGACCTGGTTGCCGTCGATGACGAAGACGGTGTTGGCGTAGTCGAACGAGGTGGTGCGCACCGCGGCGAACCGCCAGGTGCCGTCGGCCGGGATCTGCACCGTCATCGTCACCTTGTCGCCGATGGCCAGACCCTGGAAGAACAGTTGTTCGTCGCCGGACCAGGTCACCCCACAGCAGTTCGGCTGCGCCTCCACCGTCGCCTTGCTCTTCTTCGGCGACTCCACCGCCGCGCCGTCGACCAGGCTCTCCGCTTCGACGGTGACGACGCGGGGCTCGCCCGGGCCCGAGTCGCGGGTCAGCAGGACGACCCCCACGGTCACCACCACCAACACCAACGCCGCCGCGGCGGCGATCCACAACCAGGGGGTACGCCGCGGTGGCGCGACCGCCCGCGCCTCGTAGGTGACCCGACCGCTGGAACGGGAACTCTCCTCCGGCGCGGTGTTCGCCGAGTACGCGAACCCGGTCATGTCGTACCGCCGGGGTGCGGTGCCGGCCGGCACGGCGAGTTTGACCAGGAACGACACCGAGCCCTGCCCGGGTACCACCCGCTGCGGCTCGGCCACGGTGAACCACGCCCGCTGGGAGCCGTCACCGGGGGCCACGTCGAACACGACGGTGTCCGGCGCGTTGCCCGGGTTGGAGACGGTGAACGTCAGCTCGCCGCTGTTGCGCGGGTCGAGCGTGAACTGTTCGGCGGCGGCGACGACCGCCCACTCGGTGGTCATGACGACTCCTCTTCCAGGACGATCTCGACGGTGGTCGAGGCGGGCTTCTCCGCCTCGACGATGCGGGTGATCACGGCGAGTTGACCGGCGGCGGACGCCGGCACCCGCACCACCACGTGGAACGGCTGCTCGGCGGGTTCGTCGATCGCGAAGCCCGACATTCCGGTGGCCAGCTCGAGAGCCCGGCGTATCCCGTACGGGGTGCCGCGCCACCGGGCCAGCAGCGCGGCGTTGGCCACCAGGTCACGCAGCCGGCCCACCGGCAGCGGCAGCGGGGTGTCCGGCCGGGGCGACGCCACCACGTGGTCCATCGCCACCCAGCGCGTCAACCCCACGACCAGCCCGTCCGGCGCCCGGTACGGGTCGAACAGGGCGTCCACCTCGGCGAGGATCGCCTCGTCCGGGGCGTGCAGCGCCTCCATGACGTCCAGCAGCGTCCAGAGCACGCTGCCGGGCACGCAGGCCCGCTGGTAGGCGGCGGGCAGCAGCCGTTCAATCGCCGAGCGTCGCATCCTGGCGCACCACCTCGATATCGTGCTCGCCGGAGCAGAGCAGCCAGGTATCCGGGACGGTCACCACGTCGGCGGTGGCCTGGTTGGCGCTGGGTGTCCAGTCGACAGCTGTGGCGCTGCGGTACACGCCGCGTTCGCCGCCGGCCAGGATGAGCCGCTCCGCCGCGCCGGAACCGCCGGCGCTCCCGCCGGTCGCCGGGCCGTTCACGGCGATGGCGTCGACCGGCACGAACCGGGTCCGGTCCCGCAGCGGCAACCCGCAGTTGACCGACACCGGCTGCCACTGCGGCTGCGTGGCCAGGGTGTCCAGCCGCAGCACCCCGCCGCTCTGCGTGGCCGCCACCGCCAGCGACCCGGCGAACGCCAGGTCCCGACAGGTGCCGCCGATCCACCCGGACTGCGTCGACTGCCACTTCACGTCGGACTCGAACAGCCGGGTGCGATGACAGCCCTGGCCGGGCTTCTTCGGGTCCGGCTCACCGGCCCCGCTCCACAGCAGCGTGGCCGGCCCGTCGTACTGCACGGCGAGGACCCGGTTGTCCACGTTCGACAACCCGACGTGGGTGAAGCTGCCCGGCCGGCCACCGGCGGTCGACAGGTACACCCCGAAGCTCGCCTGCGCGGCCACCGCGACGCCCGGCGCGCCGCGCTCCGAGACGAACGTGCGTACCGCGTAGAACCCCCGGTCGGCGTCGGACGGGTCGACCAGGATCTGCAACGGCACCGCCCCGGGCAGCAGCGACACCTCGTACAGGCCGGTGTCGGTGGCCACCAGCAGCGCACCCGCGCCGTCGCGGTCCAGCCACGCCACGTCGGAGATCCGCGAGTCCAGGTCGGTGAGCAGGGACCACGTCTCGCCGAGGTCGGTGCTCAGGTGCACCCGGGAGCCGCCGGAGGCGCGCACCGTCACCACGGCCACCGAGCCGGGACGTGCCACGATGCCCGGCCGCACCGGCGCGGGCGCCGGCGCAACCCGGACCACCGTCTCGTCGTCGAAGCGGCCGGCCGGCTCCCACCCCGCGCCGCCGTTGCTGGAGCGGAACAGCACCGGGCCGCGCCCGGCGTACCAGGTGCGTGGCTGGTACTGGTCCACGGCCAGGGCGCGGACCGCCGCGTCGGGCGCCTCGTCGACCACGAACCGGACCGACTCGACGTAGCGCACACCCGGCTCGGCGTGCTCCAGCAACCGGTACACGTTGGACGCCCGCAGCGGCTCCCCGAACGGCCAACCGTTCGGGTTGAGCGCTGTCGGCAGCGGACTCAGCGTCTGGTGCAGCCGGTCGTGGATGCGGCTGCGGACGGCGTCCACGTCCTCCTCGCGCCGGACCACCACCCGGGCCCGCACCGACACCGCCTTGAACCGGGCCCAGGTCGCCCGGGACCGGATGCCGACGATCCGGCGTTCCTCCAGGTCCGCCTCGACGCGGTGCCGCGCCTCGGGCACCTCGTGCTCGCGCAGCACCGCGACCGGAAGCCGGCCGTCGGGGCGGGCGGTCGGCGGCACGTACGGCACCAGCACCACCTCGACCTCACCCGGCCGGGCGAAGCTGTACACCGCCGCGCGGGTGAACGCCCGCGCCCTCGCCACCGCGCCGGAGCTGGTGGCGAGCACCTCGAAATCGCGGGCGGTCACCGCCCGCTGCTGCGCGAAGAACTCGTACGGGCCGCGCAGCAGCACCGACTCCAGCGCCTCCACCTCGCGGCCCCCGGCGGCCGGCGCGGGGTTGTCCACCCTCACCCCCGGCAGGGGGTCGCGCAGGCTGGTCAGGGTGCCCGCCGCCACGTTGCCGGTGGGCCCACCACCCGAGCGGTACCAGAGCCGGACCTGCCGCCCAGCCGGCGGCACGGCCGCGACGGTGACCGGCGTCGGTGTCCCCGCCGAGGGCTGCGCGGTCGCAGCGGAAGGTCGCAGGTCGAGGGCCGGGGCGAAGGTGACGGTGCCCGAGCAGCGGTCGACCAGGTACGCCTTGGACTGGGGGCCGAGCCCCGCGAAACTGTCCACCGGTTGCCAGATCTCGAACGTGCGGCCGTCGTGCTCGCGGGCCGCCGCGCCCAACTCCACGGTGCCGGTCGGCACCTCCACGCCGAGCAGCAGATCCAGCGGTTCGGCGGTGTGCGCCAGTGGTGCGTGGGCGGCCCGCAGCACCTGCCCCGGCTGGCCGGTCCCCACACCGAGCAGCTCCGCCTCGACCGTCTCGCAGTGGTGCATCCGTACCGTCACCGACGTCTCGTCGGCGGGCAGCACCGCCGGTTCGGTGGTGACGAACACGACCGGCCGGGGGTCCGCGCCGCGAGCCGCCGCGACCCGCAGGCCGGCCGGGATCCGGAGCGCCGCGCGGTCGGTGCCGGTGCGGGTGAACCGGACGTCCGCCCACGCGGCGGTGGGTGCGTGCCGGGCGACCCCGAGCAGGTTCAGGAACGAGACGTACGCCTTCTCCGGCAACTGGTTCAGCCGGTAGATCATGACCTCGGTCAGGTGCGCGAACGCCTCCACCAGCGCCATGCCGGGGTCGTGCGCCGACAGGTCGGTCCACGCCGGGCAGGACTGCCGGATCCGTTCCCGGGCCTCGGTGACCAGGTCGAGGAAGCCGCGATCGTCCAGGTGCGGCACGGGCAGTGTCATGAGGGTCCTCCCTGGGCGGGATCGTCGGCCGGGAGCAGGTCCACGGAGAAGACCAGCTGCCCGGGTGTGAGGCTGGTCCGCACCCGGTAGTCCAACCTGATCACCAGCCGCCACGCGTCGTCCGGGTCCGGCCCGGCGTCCACGTCGATCACCTCGACCCGGGGCTCCCAGCGGTTGATCGCCTGCCGGACGTAGTGGATGGCCAGGCCGGCCGTGGTGTCGTCGTTGGGCGCGAAGACCAGGCGGTGCAGCCGGGACCCGTACCCGGGTCGCATCAGCCGTTCGCCCGGCGTGGTCGACAGGAGCAGGAACAGCGCCTGGCGTACGCTCTCGTCGCCCTCGGTCATCGCCAGGCCACCGGCCGCGGTGAGCGCCAACCCGCCGGTCCGGCCGGCGTCGAAGCCGGCGCCGACGAAGCGGAAGGCCCTCACCGGTCCGCTCCCAGGAACTGCTGGCGCGGGTCCCGCACTGTGTGCTTGACCAGCCCCGGCGGCGTGCCGTTGGTGAACCCCGACAGGTGGGAGAGCACCACCCGGTGCCCGTCGACGCGGACCCAGTCGCTGTAGCCGACCCGGACGGTCAGCGTCGTCGTACACGGCTTGATGGTCGGCCCGTAGTTCGGGCAGGCGACGATGTCGCGTCCTTCCGGGTCGTCGTCCACCAGCACGGGCACGCCGGTGACGGTCACCCACTCCCGCGAGGGCCGGTTCTCGACCCGGCCGTCGTGGTCACAGGTGATCACGGAGTCACTGTGGATCCAGCGCATCAGCCGCCTCCTTCGTGGTGGGCACGGGCGAGGGAACGGGCCTGCTCCGCCGCCGTCGTCTGGTCCTCGGTCGACTCGGCGTGCAGGAAGTCCACGCTGCGGGCGCGTACCACCATGGCCCGGCCGGGCGCGGAGATCACCAGGTCGGACGCCGCGTGCAGCGTGGCCAGATCCGGCGTCAGTTCCAGGAAACTGCCGCCCTCGGTGGCGAGCCGCAGGCTGCGGTTCACGTCGTCGACGACGATCGACTGCCCGCCTGCGGTGCGCATCGTCCAGCGCCGTGCCCGCCCGTCGTCGATGCCCGCGTCGTACGGCTCGACAGCGCCGAACAGCGAACCGAGCACGATGCCCGAGGCCGGCTCGCCGCCGGGCAGCACCACCAGCACCGTGTCGTCCGGGTCGGGGAGCGCCACCAGACCCTTGCCCCGCCCCGCCCCGGGGCAGAGCACGGCGAGCCAGCCGGCGTCGAGGTCCCCGTACGCGGGCAGGGTCAGCCGGACCCGTCCCAGCCCGTCCGGGTCGGCGACGTCGGTGACCGAGCCCAGGGTGACCACCGCGCCGCCGGTCGGGGCCGGTGGGGTGACCGGTGGCACCGTGGAGAACCGGGTCAGGTGCCCGTTGGCGTCCACCGTGTGCACCACCTCGGTCAGCACGTACGTCCCGGCGACCGGGTCGGGCACACCACCCAGGTCGATCCGCCGGCCCGGTCGCAGCGCCGGGTCGCCTTCGGCCACCCCCTCGGCGGTGACCAGCGTCGCCGCCCGGGTGTCCAGGCGGGCCTGGGCCAACGCCGCCAACTCGTCGTCGCTGCGGCCGGGCTGGTCGACGGCGGTTCGCACCCCACCGGCGCCCACGTCGGCCGGGTCCGGGCGGTCGTCGGCGGGTCGACCGCAGCGCGCCTCGTCGGCCTGCTGGCTGATCACCTCGGCCCGCTGCGGGTGCCAGCCCAGTGCCACGCTCGCACCGCTGGCCTGGTCGGTGTTCGTGGACAGGCGCAGTGTGTGTACGTCCGCGCCGAGGGTCAACGCGACGGGCTCCCCGTAACCGGCGAGGGTGACCAACCGGACGCCGTCACCGTCGGCGGCCAGGTGCAGCCCGGCCCGACCGGCCACCTCCCGCAGCAACTCCAGGTCGCTGTGCCGGTGCTGCAACAGCCGTTCCACACGTGGCCCGTCGACGTCGGCGGTCACCGCCAACCCCACCTCGCCGCACAGCTCCCGGGCCACCTCGACGGCGGTGACCGCTGTGAACACCCGCAACCCCTGCCGCTTGCGCAACCGGTGCAGCGGGTCGTACGCGCGCAGCCGCAGCAGCGCGCCACCGTCGGCGGCGTAGTCGACCTCCACCGCGGTGACCTCCCCGTCGAACAGGGCATCGGCATGATCGGCCAGCCGTACGCCGAGGGTCGTGCCGGGGCGGACCGCCGGGTCGAACGCGCCGGCGCCGACGGTGGTGGCGAGAACCAGCTCCGCCTGGGTGGGCTGGTCGAGTCGTGCCGCCACGCGCAGCGAGCGGATCCGCTGACGGGCCGCGTCGGTCAGCTCGACGCCGTCGAGCAGGACGGTCAGCGCCCGGGGCGCGACGCTCGTCACGGCGTACCCCCGGTGCCGGTGGGTGTGCTGGTCGGCGCGGGCCCGGTCGCCGCGCCCCAGGCGGCGGGGGCGGTGGCGATCGACGCTCCGACGAACGCCGCGCCGGCACCCACCGCGCCGGCGAGCGCTCGCGCGGCTGCGCTGACCGCACCCGTCGTGGCCGGGCCGCCGGTCGGCGCCGGTGGTGGGACCGCCAGGGTGGTGCCGGCCGGTACGGCGAGGGGGTCGGTGATCCGGTTGTGTTCGGCGAGGAGACGCCAGCGCAACGGCGAGCCGAGCGCGTCGTTGGCCAGCAGGTCGAAGCGCACCCCGGATCGGCCCGGCTCTGCCGCGCCGTCGCCGGCGGCGATCACCGCGCTGCCCGGCGCGGCGGTCGGCGTGGTCGCCGCGGCCAGTTCCTCTTCGAAGCCGGCCTGCGCCTGGTCGGCCGTCTCGGCGGCCCGGACCAGCTTCAGCCGCAACCAGGATCGGCGGGGCGACCCGGTGCCGGTGAACGCGTCGAACCGCTCGGCCACCGCGACGATCACGCCGGGCACGTTCCAGGTCTTGCCCCACACCAACCGCACCAGCGGAGGTCGGAGCCAGCCATGCTCCACCGCGGAGTTCTCCGCCAGCATCCACAGCGGACGGGTCAGCACCCGCACGTCGGCCGGACGGACCTGCGCCTCCACGAAGTCGACGTCGAAGAGCAGGTCGAGCACCAGCTCGGTCCGGCCGCCGCCGGTGAAGACGAGCGGGTCGTCGGCCAGCCCGGACCCGGTGAGCTGACCGCCGGCGGCACCCCGTCGGCGTACGCCGGCGAGCCGGGTCACCTGCACGGTCTCCGGGTTGAGCAGGCAGTCCACCCGAACGCCTGAGGAGTCGATGAGGAAGGCGACGCGTTCCATCAGTCGCCCGCCTGTTCCCGGTCCAGTCGACCCAGATGGGCGGTGTCCAGCACGTCCCCGGGCACTGCCCACACCGCCCCGTCGTCCGGTAGCGCCGGCCACGGGTCGGCGGCCGCCGACCCGATCTCGGTCGGCGGGAACTCGATGCTCACCGGCCAGCGCCCGCCGACCGGGTCACGTGGGGCTGCGCCGACCGGGGCCCCGACCGTCCCCCTGTCGCTGCCCCGCCACCCGCCCTGCCGAGCAGCGTGCTGGTCGGGGCGCCGGTGGTCGGGCCGCGCCCGTTCGTCGGGCAGGGCGGGCCACGAGCCACCGACCTCGACCGCCGCCCGCCCGTCCCACCCAGCGTCGCCGGGTGCGGCGGCGAGGGCGAATCCCTGACGGCGGCTGCGCCCGGAGGGTGCGACGATCCCGCCGGGAGCGACGGGTGCGGGAGTGGGAGAGGAGGTCGCCGCGTCCCGCCCGTGGGGCGAGCCGAGCCGGCCAGGCCGTGTCCGGCGTGGCTGCCCCGCGTGCCCGTCGGGTGTTTCCCCGCCGCCGGGGGTGTCGCCGGCAGGGTTGCCGATCGCGGAGCCGCCGAGTTCGCCGATCGAGCC
>NZ_JBSFBM010000029.1:0-33259 GCF_053592955.1 Micromonospora sp. NPDC002411
CGCGGCCCAGACACTGCGGATCGGCGGCTTACGCCAGACGCTCAGGTCGGGAATGCGCCCGCCGTCACCGTCCGGGCCGGAGATGCGGACGCCGGAGCGCCACCTCGACCGCACGCGCGGCGAGGCCACCGAGCAACAGAGCCACCACCCGGCCGTACGGGGCGATCGGCACCGCTTCCTGGGTGACGGTGATCGCCGTGCCACCCCGGCGGCGACGCCGGACGGGGCGCAGGCTCCAGGTGATCCGGTAGTCGACGCCGGCACCGGAGGAACACAGCACCAGCCGCTGCGGAGCGAACGCCTCCACCACCAGGAATTCTTCGCTCGACGTGCCGCCGCCCGGCTGGGCGCGCTCCTCACGCCAGGCGGTGCCGGGACCGAACGGCCCCGGGGTGAGGACCTCGATCGGGCCGGCCGCGGTCAGCCGGGCCGTGCGGCCGGGCAGGTCGGTCAGCAGACGCCAGACATCGACAGCGTGTGCCTCGATGATTCTGGTAACCGCCACCGTCGACATGCCACCCTCCCGTGTCCCCGACGGTACGCGGAGTGAGGGCCGGACGGGGCCCCCGGGACGGAATTTCCACCACCCGGAGGCCACTCTGTCCGATTGGACTGTTGCTCGGCACCGGGCGTCGTCGACCGGTGCCGAGGCTGTCGGTCAGCGTTCGAAGCGACCGGCTCGAATCGCGCCGATGAAGGCTGTCCACCCCGGCGGGCTGACCGCGAGTGTGGGGCCAGCCTGGTCCTTGGAGTCGCGGACCGCGACCAGACCGTGGACATCGACCAGGTTGTCCGCCACTTCCACGCAGAGCCCCTGGTCGTTGGAACGGCTACTGGTACGCCAGATCGCGCCCGCAAGATCGTGCATCGTCGTTACCTCCGTGTGCGATGGACGCCCCACCGCTCACAGCCGGGCAGCGCCCGGCCCGGATTGCGCGGCGAGGCAACGGGATCCGGACGATCAACGGCTCAACGAGGGCCGGTTATCGCACGGGCTGTGCGATAACCGGTCCCGTGCACGAGACGGATGGATCGCGCCCGCTCAGACGGCCGGACGAACAGTGCCGGTGACCTCGCCGAGGGCGATGGTGGTGCCGTCCGGACCGGGCGCGGTGGCGGTGATGGTCACCGTGTCGCCGTCGGCCAGGAACGTGCGGGTCTCGTCGCCCACCTTGACCGGCTCCGCCCCGCCCCAGGTCAGCTCCAGGAACGATCCGACCTGCGACCGGTCCGGGCCCGAGACGGTGCCGGAGGCGTACAGGTCGCCGGTGCGCAGTGACGCGCCGTTGACGGTGAGGTGCGCCAGCTGTTGCGCCGGGGTCCAGTACATGGTGGCGAACGGCGGCTCGCTGACCTGTTCGCCGTTCCACTCGACCACCAGTCGAAGGTCCAGGCCGAGGTGCGGCACGTCCCGCAGGTAGTCGACCACAGGCGGGTCCTGGTCGGGGGCGGGGACGAAGGCGTCGCCGAGCGCGTCCAGCGGCGTCACCCAGGCCGAGACCGAGGTGGCGAACGACTTGCCGAGGAACGGCCCGAGCGGCTGATACTCCCAGGCCTGGATGTCGCGGGCGGACCAGTCGTTGACCAGCACCACGCCGAACACGTGGTCGGCGAAGTCGTCGACGGCGACCCGCTGACCCATCGGGCTGGGTACGCCCACCACGAAACCCACCTCGGCCTCGATGTCGAGGCGTACCGAGGGGCCCGTGACCGGGCCGTCGGCGGAGGGGCGCTGCCCGGTCGGTCGGACCACCGGTGTGCCGGACACGACCACGGTGCCGGCCCGCCCGTGGTAGCCGATCGGCAGGTGCTTCCAGTTCGGCAGCAGCGGCGGCTGACCGGGGCGGAAGATCTGACCGACGTTCGAGGCGTGGTGCTCGGACGAGTAGAAGTCGACGTAGTCGGCGACCTCGATCGGGAGCAGCAGCTCCACGCCCTCCAGGGGCACCAGCAGCGGCTCCACCGCGGCCCGGTGCGCCGGGTCGGTCAGCAGCTCGGTGATCCGCTGCCGTACCGCCGTCCACTGCGGACGGCCCAGCGCCATGAAGTCGTTGAGGGTGGGCCGGCACAACGTACCGGCGGCCAGCACCAGGTCGGCGGCCTCCGCCGCGGCCAGGTCGAGCACCCACGACCCGATCCGTACGCCGATCCGTGGCTGCCCCCCGTCGGTCCGGAACACCCCGTACGGCAGGTTCGTCACCCCGTACGGCGAACCGTCGGCACCGGTCACCCACGTCATGCGTCGTAGCCCCCGTTCACCAGCCCAAGCCGGATCAGATCGGTAAGTGGTTCCAGGATGCTGCACGAGCCGAAGCCGACCCACAGCGGGCGCGGCGCGTCCAGCCGTGCGCTCGCGCGCTCCAGCAGGGGCCGCGGGTCGACAACTGTCAGCAGCTCGGCGACCGTCTCCATCCGCTCGCCGTCGGCGGCGGCCAGGGCGGCGGCCAGCACGTTGGCGTAGCCGTGGTGGGTGAAGCCGGTCTCCGGGTCCAGGTGCCGGATCGCCTGGTGCAGCCCGGCGGTGAGCTTGAACGGCAGGCCCCGGTCGCGGCAGGCGCAGATCACGGCGGCCAGCTCGGCCGGTGTGGGGAAGAGTTCGGCGGCCAGGCCGCCGGTGCGGAACTTGGCGGCGATCGGCACCCCGTCGGCGCGGGCGGCGGCGAGCGCGTCCAGTGCGCCCATCAGCCCGAAGGTCAACGGCAGCTCGGCGTATACGGCCTCGACACCCGGCATCGCGTCGGTGAGCCGCAGCAGTTCGGCGATGCCGGGCAGCGGGTCCTCGCCGCGCTTGGCGACCGCCACCTCGACCTGTCGGGCCGTGACGCCGTCGGGCGCCAGGAACGACAGCGCGAACGGCAGGCGGGCGATACCTGTGTCACCGATCAACCCGATCACCAGACCCTCGCCGGGGTCGACGAGACCGGTCAGCTCGCCCGCCGCGACGGTCGAGGCGGGAAGGAGCAGCGGGCCGACCAGGTCCGCGTACCAGGCGGCGCGGTGTCGACGGTGAGCGGCGAGCGCGTCGGGGAGCGTGGCGCTGCCCGGCGGGAAGACGGCGGCGTCGTCCACCAGGCCGTCGAGGAGTGCGGGCACCTGCGTTGACACGGAACAAGAATGTACGGGACGCTACGAGGAACGGACAACAGCGTCCGATTATCGGACGCTGTTGATCGGTGAACGGAACAAATCGGGAGGCGAGATGCCGTACTACCGCAGCGTCGGCGACGTGCCGCGCAAGCGCCACACCCAGTTCCGTCAGCCCGACGGGACGCTCTACGCCGAGGAACTGATGGGCCAGGAGGGCTTCTCCTCCGACTCGTCGCTGCTCTACCACCGGCACGCGCCCACCGCGATCCTGGCCGCCGACGAGTTCACCCCGCCCACGTTCACCCGAGCGCCGAACCTGCCACTCAAACCCCGCCACCTGCGCACCCACAAGCTGGACACCGGCGGCTCCGACCCCGTCCTCGGCCGGCAGTACCTGCTCGCCAACGACGACGTCCGCATCGGGTACGTGCTCGCCGACCGGCCCTCACCGCTGTTCCGCGACGCCACCGGCGACCACTGCCTGTACGTCGAGTCGGGCACCCTGCGGGTCGAGTCCCCCTTCGGGGTGCTGGACGCGGTCGCCGGCGACTACGTCATCATCCCCACCTCGACCATCCACCGGCTGGTGCCCACCGGCGACCAGCCCGTCCGCCTGCTCACCGTCGAGGCGTCCGGGCACATCGGCCCGCCCAAGCGCTACCTCTCCGTACGCGGCCAGTTCCTGGAGCACTCGCCCTACTGCGAGCGCGACGTGCGCGGCCCGGCCACGCCCCTGCTCGTCGACGGGGAGGAGGTGGAGGTGTTGGTCCGCCACCGGCGTGGTTGGACCCGCTACGTCTACGCCCAGCACCCGTTCGACGTCGTGGGCTGGGACGGTCACCTCTACCCGTGGGCGTTCTCCATCCACGACTTCGAGCCGATCACCGGCCGCATCCACCAGCCCCCGCCGGTGCACCAGACCTTCCAGGGCCCCAACTTCGTCATCTGCTCGTTCGTACCCCGCAAGGTCGACTACCACCCGGACGCGATCCCGGTGCCGTACAACCACCACAACATCGACTCCGACGAGATGCTCTTCTACACCGGCGGCAACTACGAGGCCCGACGCGGCTCCGGCATCGAACAGGGCTCGATCTCCCTGCATCCGTCCGGCTTCACCCACGGCCCCCAGCCGGGCGCGGCGGAGCGTTCCATCGGTGCTGACTACTTCGACGAGTTGGCCGTCATGGTCGACACCTTCCGCCCCCTGGACCTCTGCGACGCTGCCAGCGCCTGCGAAGACGAGGGGTACGCCTGGACCTGGGCGCGTCGCGGCTAGCGGATCGCCGTCCTGGTGAAGACTGCGAACTCGGCCACCGCCGTGGCGGCGATCGCCAGCACCAGCGGCCACGGGGAGCCGATCACCGCGTACACCAGCAGCAGCAGCGGCGCGGCAGCCACTGTGTAGACCGCCAGGGCCATCGCCCGGTCCGAGTGCAGCATGGCGGGCAGGACGGTCCGGGTCAGCCCCGGGAGCCGGGCCGCGAGCTGCCAGACCACGATCCCACCGGTGAGCGCGGCGAGCACCGCCAGGACGCGGGAGAACCCGTCGCTCGCCGCAGCCGCGACAGCGACCACCACCGCTGCCGCCAGTGACCAACCCGCGCCGTAGAGCACCAGGCGGTGCAGGCCGTACGCGAGCGTCCGCGGCGAGTCGATCCGGCTCGGGCTGATCGTCACCGCCTCGGCCACGTGTTCCAGTGCCTCCGACCAGCGACGCTGCTCCAGTCGCAAGACACCGACGTCGTGCCCGGCCTCGGCGATGCGCGGATCGAGCCGCAGCGCCTCCCGGTAGGCCCGCTCGGCCAGGTCGAACAGATCCAGCCGGGCGGCGACCAGACTGAGCACCAGATGCGCCTGCGGCTCCTCGGGGGCCAGCTCGACCCCGCGCCAGGCCGCGTTGAGCGCCGGCTGCCCGTTGCGGGAGTCGGCCAGGATCGCGGCGGCGCTGCGCTGGGCGTACGCGTCGGCCGGGCCGAGGGCGAGAATGTGGTCGGCGGTGGCGGCCGACTCGGAGTAGCGCTCCAGGTCGGCCAGTGCCATGGCTCGGACGACGAGTGGCGGTAGGGCCTCCGGTGCGGCGGCCACGGCCGCATCGGCAGCGGTGAGCGCCTCGGCCGGGCGGTGGGCGGCCAGGTGCACCCGGGCCAGCATGGTGAGGGCTTCCATGTCGTCCGGCTGGAGCGCCAGCCCGTAGGTCAACTCGCCGGCTGCCTCGTCGTGGCGGCCGAGTTCGGCGAGGAGTTGGGCGCGCTGGACGTAGCCGTCGGCGGCGGACCGGTCGGGGGCGGGGTCGGTGGACATCGCGGCGAGCTTAGGCGGCCGGCGCGTCGTACACCAGGGCCACCGCGATGCCGGCCAGCCCTTCCTCGCGCCCGGGGAAGCCGAGCCCGTCGGTGGTCGCGCCGGACAGCGTGACCGGGGCGCCGACGGCGGAGGAAAGCACCTGCTGCGCCTCCGCACGACGTCGGCCGATCTTGGGGCGGTTGCCGACGACCTGCACGGACACGTTGCCGATCTCCAGGCCGGCGGCCCGCACCCGGCGGGCCGTCTCGGTCAGCAGCGCGACGCCGGACGCGCCGGCCCACTCCGGCTCACCCACCCCGAAGACGGCACCGAGATCACCGAGGCCGGCGGCGGAGAGCAGCGCGTTGCAGGCCGCGTGTGCGACGACGTCGGCGTCCGAGTGCCCGGCGAGGCCGTCCTGGTCGGGCCAGAACAGCCCGGCCACCCAGCAGGGTCGACCGGGCTCGAACGCGTGCACGTCGGTGCCGATGGCCACCCTGGGGACGATCATGATCAGAGCGTACGCGTCAACCACTGGTGGCGAGCAGATGCTCCGCCAGAGCCAGGTCGAACGGTCGGGTGATTTTCAGTGCGTATTCCGAGCCCGGCACGCAGCTCACCGCGACGCCCTGCTTCTCGACCAGCCCGGCGTCGTCGGTCAGGGGATCACCGGCAGCGGCGTGCGCGGCGCTGAGCACGGCACGGCGGAAACCCTGCGGCGTCTGCACCGCGCGCAGGGCGGAACGGTCGACGGTGCCGAGCACGACCTCGCCGGCACCGACCTCTTTGATCGTGTCCACGACCGGTAGGACCGGGATCACCGCGTCCCGCCCGTCACGGACCGCCGCCGCGACCGATTCGACCAGCTCGGACGGGGTCAGTGCCCGAGCGGCGTCGTGCACCAGGATGATCGACGGGCCGGCGGGCACTGCGGCCAGCGCGGCGGCGACCGACGCCTGCCGTTCCGCACCGCCCGGAACGACGATCACCGGCGCGACCGGGGTCAGCAGTTCACGGACGGCCGTCACCTCGGCGACCGGCGCGGCCACCACGATCGTGTGCACCGACGGTGCGGCGGCCAGCCGACGCACGGCGTGCACCAGGAGCGGCTCTCCGGCGAGCAGCCGCAGCGCCTTGGGTCGGCCCGGACCCAGACGTACACCGGCACCCGCCGCAGGCACGAGGACCGCGACGTCACCGCGCGGATTGAGCTGCGCGGTCACGTCGCGGTCCTCGGTGGTTTCTTCACTACGAAGTGGGACGACGATGCTGTGCGGACTAGGCCTCGGTGAGGACCTTGTCTAGCAGCGTCTCCGCCTCGTCCTTGGTGCTCTTCTCCGCCAGCGCGACCTCGCCGACGAGAATGTCGCGGGCCTTGGCCAGCATCCGCTTCTCGCCTGCGGACAGGCCCCGCTCCCGCTCCCGGCGCCACAGGTCACGCACGACCTCGGCGACCTTCAGCGGGTTGCCGGAGGCCAGCTTTTCCAGGTTTGCCTTGTAACGCCGCGACCAGTTGGTCGGCTCCTCGGTGTGCGGAGCCCGCAGAACGTCGAAGACCTTACCGAGGCCTTCTTCGCCGACCACCTCTCGAACGCCCACGATCTCGGCGTTCTCAGCCGGCACCCGGACCGTCAGGTCACCCTGCGCGACCCTCAGGACGAGGTATTGCTTAGGCTCGCCCTTGATGACCCGAGTCTCGATTGCCTCGATGAGTGCGGCCCCGTGGTGGGGGTAGACAACGGTCTCGCCGACACTGAAAACCATAGGTTCGAAACCCCTTTCGCTGTGTCTAGGGTAACACGGTCAGGCACCGATGTCTCACCGATGTCCTGACCGTTGGCGCAGCTCAGGGGCCCTGTGAGAGGTCTTGCTTCAGCTTGACAGGCAGTCAAACCAATGGTTCGAACACGCTCCGTAACGTGCGGATGACTGCCCGGCACGGGTGAACAGAACGTCGAGATCAAGGGCTATGCGCTCGTCCCATGGTAGCCCGGCCGGCAGGACTGCGCCCAGGTGTAGCGAGAGGAGCCCCTGGTGCGCGACCCTGGAGACCGAGCCGCACTCCGCTCTCGAGACCCTTCCAGGAGGTCCGATGGGCAAGCCGGATGCTGAGGGCCACGGGCCGGCCGACGGCCTGCCCGGCCTGCCACCCGAGTGGGGCCGGGTCGTGGTCCCCGACGACGCCTCCGCGCTCGCCGCCGAGGCCGCCCAGATCCGCCGCGAACTGCGCAGGGCCACCGGCCTACCCGGCGACCACCGGGCTCTGGGACTGCCGCTGCTGGTCCTCCTGGTCGCGGTCCTCACCACGCTTGCCGGCCTGCTCGTGGTCACCTGGCCGCGAGCGGGCCGCACCGACCGTCCGACCCCGGCGCCCTACTCACCGCCCGCGACCCTCGCCGGACGGGCCCTGCCCGCACTCGACCTGGTCGACACGGGTCAGGCACCCGTACCGCTGCGCGGCCTGCTCCCCGCCATGATCATCCTTCTGGACGGCTGCCCCTGCCCCGACCGCGTCGGCGATGCCCTGGCCGCCGCGCCCGCCGGGGTCTCCGTGGTGACGGTCACCGGCGGACGGACGGTCCCCAGCCCACCGCCCGACCAGCGGCAGGCCCGAGCGCTGGCCGACCCCGCCGGAGGGCTGCGCTCGTTCCTCGGTCAGCCGGCCCGTCCCGGTGTCGCGACCGCTCTGCTGGTCGACCGCACCGGCACGGTGACCCGGGTGCTGCCCGACCTGGGGCCGGTCGACGCATACCGAGGTGACCTGAGCGCCCTAGCGGGGTAGCTCGACGAGCTGGGCCTCGACGTCGACCTCCCGCTCCCCCGTCGCCGACAGCGCCACCCGGAACGGCCGGCCGTGCGACAGCACCCGGGCATTGGCGACGGTGCCGTCGCAGTCGATCTCCGACGGCCCGGCCAGACCGGCCCCGACGACCGTCACCGTCAGGCTGCCCGGCCTGGTGCACCGGTACTGCAACAGGAGACGGGCGGCGCCCTCAGCCGACTGCCGGACCATGCGCTCCCCCGGGGCGAGCGCCGCCCGCTCTCGCCAGACCGTCTCCCGGAACGCGGGCAGGCCGTCCCGGAAGAAGATCCGGCCGGGATCTCCCCGCACACCGGTGACCTCGCCCGTCTCCGAGTCGATCTCCGCCCAGAAGCCTTGCGGCCCGCTGACAATCTCACCCGACTCGTCGAACCGGATGGTGAACCGCTCACCGGGCTCGACCGAGGTGACCAGGGGGCGATCCAACGGCACGGGCTCACTCGGCGCGGCCGTTGAAGGGCCGGCCGTCGGGGCGGGCGCGGCGGCATGCCACCACCCGCCACCGGCGGCCAGCACGGCCACCGCCGCGCCCCACAGCACCGCCGAGCGCAGCCGATCGTCCGTCGTCGCCCGCATTCACCGAGCCTACCGGGCGGGACGCAGAGACGTTCAGTCCTGTCGATCGAGGAGGGCGGCGTACAGGGTGAGGCCGGGGCCGAAGGCCAGCATGACGACACGTCGAGCGGCGGGCGTCGTACGGCTCAGCCGGTCCAGGATCAGCAGCACCGTCGGCGACGAGCAGTTGCCGTGCTCGTCCAGCGTCGCCCGGGACGCCGCCAGCCCTTCCGGAGGCAACGCCAACTCGCGCTCGACCACGTTGAGGATCCGCGGCCCTCCCGGGTGCACCGCCCAACCGTCCACCTCGGAGCCGGTGACACCGTGCCGCGCCAACAGGTCGTCGACCAGCTTGCGGACGTGCCTCGACAACACCTGCGGCACCTTCGGTGACAACCCCATCCGGAAACCCGCGTCGGTGACATCCCAGGTCATGTGGTCGGCCGTCGAGGTGTCGGTGACGGACGTGACCTCGCGCAACGCGTACCCCGGGCCGCCCGGCGTGACCACGGCGGCGACCGCGGCGTCCGAGAAGAGCGCGTGCGAGACGATCTGCTGGGTGTCCACCCTGGCGCTGGACGGTTGGATGTGCAGGCTGGTCAGCTCCGCGCAGAGCAGCAGCGCCGGCCGCCCCCGCGCGGTGACGAAGTCACTCGCCGCGCCGAGCCCGGGCAGCGCCGCGTAACAGCCCATGTGGCCAACGAACATCCGCTGGGTGTCCGCGGCCATGCCGAGGTCCCTGGCGAGCAGGATGTCCAGCCCGGGGGTGGCGTACCCCGTGCAGGAACACACGATGAACAGGCCGATGTCACCGGCACCCAGCCCGGCCGCGGTCAACGCACGGCCCACCGCCTCCTTGCCGAGCGGAAGGGCCTCGACCTGGTAGCGACGCATCCGGCGTTCGGTCGGCCAGTCCGACACGTCCTCCAGCAGCGGGTTGACGGCGGCCTGCCGCCGGGTCACCCCGGAGTTCGCGAAGATGCGCTGGGCCAACGACCGGGTGGTGCCGGAGAAGTGCCGGGAGAAGAAGCCCTCCCACAACTCGTCTTGGAGAGCGGACGGCGGCTGTGCAGTCCCGAGCCCCGCGATCACTGGTACGGACACGATCCCCACCTCTCGTCAGATGCTGTCCTCCCCCTGGTCGTCCCACCAGCCACCTCGACTGGCCTTTCCTCCTCCGCACGGATCACACCCGGCCGGCTCACCAACGTGGTGCCGATCCGTCGCGATCCGGGTCGCCGCCCAACGCGGCGATGCCCAACCAGTCGGCGCAGACGTCCGACGTGGCCGGGTGCAGTGAGCCGCACCGTGCGTCCCGGTAGAGCCGCTCCAACGGATGGCCACGGCGGGTCGCCGAGGTGCCCGCCGCCTCCAACACCGACGCCGCCACCTCGGCGGCCGTGGTGCCGGCGAGCAGCTTCGCGCGCCACACCCAGCGGTTGGTCTCCTCGTCGCCCGGCGCCTCGTCCACCCGGCGGGCCGCCTCGGCGACCACCAACTGGGCGGCTGCCGTCGCCGCGTCCGCCCGACCCAGTCGCGCCCGCACCGCCGGCAGACCACCCAGGTTGCGAGCGTTGAGATGCTCGGCCGCCGCGTCGATGGCCGCCCGGGCCACCCCCACGTAGACGGCCGCGTAACTGGCCACCAACCAGTGCGGCATCAACTGGGCGACCACCAACGCCAGCCCTTCGACACCGCCGAGCAACCGGTCGCTCGGCACCGTGACGTCCAGGTGCAAGTCGTGCGACGAGGTCGCGCGCATGCCCAGCGAGTCCCAGGTCGGCTCCACGGTCAGCCCGTCACCGGCCGGCACCAAAAACTGCGACACCACCGACTGGTCGGCCGCGCTGCGCGCCGCCACCAGGTAGCCGTCGGCATGCCCGGCCCCGGAACAGAAGGTCTTGCTGCCCTTGAGGTGCCAACCTCCGTCGGTCGCCTCGTAGGCAGTGGTGAGCTGGGACAACCGGGCGCCCGCGCCACGCTCGCTCATCGCCACCGCGTACCAGGAACCCTCCGCCGCGGCGGTCAACAGCCGGTCCCGGGCGGCCAACGCCTCGTCCGGCACACCGAGCGCCTCGGCCAACTCCTCGGTCACCGCCCCCAGGGCACCGGTCACCGAGGCGTGCATGTTGAACACCAACGCGGTCGCGCCGTTGCCCCGGGCAAGCTCGGTGGCCACCGCCGCGTACTCGGCGAAGCTCGCCCCCAGACCGCCCAACGCCTGGGGCACCATCAACCCGAAGAGCCCAGCCTCCCGCAGATCACGGAAGTCCTCGGCGGGGAAGGAACCGTCCCGGTCGTGCTCCGCCGCCCGCGCGGCGAACCGCGGCGCCAACCGGCGGGCTGCCTCAAGCGCCTGAACCGTCATATCGTCTCCTCCTCGGCGTCCCATACCCCGCCACGGCCCGACTATCCTTTGCGGACCCCCCGGCCCTGGTAGAGAACGGCGGTGGACCGGGTCGGCACGATGCGCGGCGGTCGGCCGGCAGGCGCCGCACCGGTAGCGCGGGCGCGGCGCAGCAGCCAGGCGAGCAGGCCCCCGACCTGCGGACGGATGCCCCGCAGCCGCAGGTCGACACCGTGCCGGGCACACTCGGCCACCAGAGCCTGAGCGTCCACGAACAACCGAGGGTCGTGGATGCCGCGCGGCACCGTCGGCAGTCGCTCGGCGATCCGGACCGCGACGAGCCGGGCCAACGCCGTGTCGTTCAGGGTGTCCAGCACCAGCAGGCCGCCCGGACGCAGCAACCGGCACGCCTCGGCCACCGCGCGCGGCCACGCCGGCACATGCTCCAGCAACTCGCCCGCGGAGACCACGTCGGCGCAACCGCTCGGCAGCGGGACCGCGGTGGCGTCGCCCTGGACCACCCGTACCCCGTGCTCGGCTGCCTGGACCAACGCCGAACGGGTCAGGTCGACTCCGATGTGGTGGTAGCCCTTGCCGGTCAGGTGCGGCGCGAGCAGACCCGCGCCGCAGCCCAGATCCACCAGCACAGCGCCCGGACGGGTGGCCGGCGGCACCAGTGCCGCGCGGGCCTCGGCCAGCCAGTGCAGCATCGCGAACGCACCGTCGGGCCGCCACCACTCACCGGCCAGGTCGTCGTACTGGCGCGGATCGTTGCGCGGCAGCACCCTGGGATCGGTGGACGCCGCAGCCGCAGCCACGTCTCGCATGGAACCGAGCGTGGCACGACTGCTCGGTAACGACCAGACTTCCCTTATGTCGTCGAGGGTGTTAGGGCTGGTCAGAGCGAGCCATCCGGAACCGGCCGCAGCCGTGACCGCGGTCTCCGGTCTGCTGGCGTGGGGGGTGGGTCACCGGCCGGCCGGAATCGTCTCCGTCGTGCTCGCCGTGCTGGCCAGCCAGCTCGCTGTCGGCTGGACCAACGACGCGCTGGACGCCGAGCGGGACGCCACTGTGGGGCGTACCGACAAACCGGTGGCCGCCGGCGCGGTCGGCCGGCGCACCACGGCCTGGGCCGCCGCGGTGGCCGCGGTGGCCTGCCCGTTGCTCGCGCTGACCACGAACCCGACGGCGGCGTTCTGGCTCACCGTCGCCCTGGTCTCCGCGCTGCTCTACGACTGGCCGCTGAAGGCGACGGTGTTCTCGGTGCTGCCCTACGCCGTCTCCTTCGGCGCGCTGCCCGCCTTCGTGGTGCTGGCGCTGCCCGGCCAGCCGACCCCGCCCGCCTGGCTGGTGGTCGCGGCGGCGTGCCTGGGTGCCGGCGCGCACTTCGCCAACGTGCTCCCCGACCTGGCCGACGACGCTCGGACCGGGGTGCGCGGCCTGCCCCACCGGTTGGGCGCCGCCGGCAGCCGGACCGCGGCGGCCGGGCTGCTCCTCGCGGCGACCGCGGCGCTGGTCCTCGGACCACCCGGGCCGCCGTCGGCGATCGGCCTGGCTGCGGTCGGCACGGCCGCTGTGGTGCCACCACTGAGCTGGTACGCCGGCCGCTCGGCGGTCCGGGCCGGCCGGCGACCGGTGTCGGCCTTCCGAGCGATGCTGTTGGTGGCCCTGATCGACGTGGTGCTGCTGGTGGCGAGCGGTCGGGTGGTGTGAGGGGCACCCGAGCAGGTGGCAATGCCGGGTCCGCGTGCGGGCCTCGATCAGCTCCAACTACCCTGGAGCGCGGTCTGCGCGGGTATGGCCACCGTGCCCGGCGTGCGGCCGGGTGGGGATTGTGACGAGGAGGACCGACGTGACGCGCTCGATCAGGGGATCCCGGCGGGCGGCCCTGTTGCTGTCCGGGATTGCGGCGGCCAGCCTGCTGGCGTCCGGATGCGGCACCGGTCAGATCGCCGAGACCGCGTTGAAGGAGCCGTCGGTCCAGGGCGTCAGCCTCACCACCAACAACGGCTCCTTCTCGGTACGCGGGCTGCTGGTGGACTACCCGGGCGCCGAGGGCTACCGGGCCGGCCAGGACGCGACGCTCGGTGCCGTGATCTACAACGACTCGAAGGAGACGGTGACTGTCACCGTCACCACCGAGAGCGCACGCGAGGTGGTGATCAGCGGCGGCTCGGCGAGCCCGTCACCGTCGACCTCGGAGTCCGCCTCGATGAGCCCGTCCCCGTCCGGTTCGGCCACTCCGTCGTCTCCGACGTCCCGCTCGGCCAGCCCGTCGGCGACGCCCTCCGAGACCGGCTCGTCCTCAGCCACCCCGTCCGCCCCGGAGTCCGCGCGGGCGTCGGGTTCGGCCAGCCCGTCCGCGCCGGGTCAGCCGGCCCGGATCGAGCTGGCGCCGCTGAGCTACGTCCAGTTCAACTCCGAGGCGACCACGCAGCTCCGGCTGATCGGCCTGACCGAGGCGCTGCGCTCCGGCCAGAACGTCGTCGTGACCTTCGACTTCGGTAACGGCAACACGGTCACCGGGCAGGCACCGATCGCGGTGCCGCTCACCCCGGCCGCACCCCCCTCGCCGATCATCGAGCGCGAGGGCGGCTACGAGGGCAACGAGGGCGGCACGACCCACGAGTGACCCGACCGTCACATCGACGAACACCCCGGCGTGGTGACCACCACGCCGGGGTGTTTTCGTCGTACGCGAGGGCTAGCGTCCTGATGTGACCACCTCCCGATCAACCCCTCCGCGTGGCGGCGCGGCCGGTGCCGCCCGTGGCCGGTCCAGCGCCCGCGAGCCGCGCCCGGCCTACGAGTGCGACGCCTGCGGCCACCAGCCGCCCAAGTGGGTGGGGCGTTGCCCGGAGTGCGGCGAGTGGGGTTCGGTGGTCGAGAGCACGATCACCGGCCCGACCGTCTCCGGCCGGGTGGTCAGTTCCCGGATGCCGTCCGAGCCGGCCCGGCCGATCGCGACCATCAGCGCCGCTCCGGCCCGCGCCCGCCCCACCGGGGTGAGCGAACTGGACCGGGTGCTCGGCGGCGGCCTGGTCCCCGGCGCCGTGGTGCTGCTCGCCGGTGAGCCCGGCGTGGGCAAGTCGACCCTGCTGCTGGACGTTGCCCAGCAGTGGGCGGTCGGCTCCGGCAGCCCTTCGCTGGTGGTCAGCGGCGAAGAGTCGGTCAGCCAGGTGCGCCTGCGCGCCGAGCGGATGGGCACCCTGCACGACCAGCTCTACCTCGCCGCCGAGAGCGACCTGGCCTCGGTGCTCGGTCACCTCGACGCGGTCAAGCCGGGCCTGCTGGTGCTCGACTCGGTGCAGACCATCTCGACCACCGGCACCGAAGGGGTGCCCGGCGGGGTGACCCAGGTCCGCGCGGTCACCGCCGCGCTGGTCTCGGTCGCCAAGGAGCGGGGCATCGCCACCGTGCTGGTCGGGCACGTCACCAAGGATGGCCAGGTGGCCGGGCCCCGGGTGCTGGAGCACCTGGTCGACGTGGTGCTGCACTTCGAGGGCGACAAGCACTCCTCGCTGCGCCTGGTGCGCGGCGTGAAGAACCGGTTCGGCGCGGCCGACGAGGTCGGTTGCTTCGAGATGCACGAAGGCGGCATCAGCAGTCTGGCCGACCCGTCCGGGTTGTTCCTGACCCGCTACGCGGAGCCGGTGCCGGGCACCTGCGTGACAGTGGCCATGGAGGGGCGACGAGCGCTGGTCACCGAGGTGCAGGCCCTGATCGGCGCAACGGTGGCCGGGTCACCCCGACGCACCGTCTCCGGCCTCGACTCGGCACGACTGGCGATGGTGCTCGCGGTGCTGCAACGGCGCACCGAGCGGCTGACGCTGCACGACCGAGAGGTCTTCGCCGCCACGGTGGGCGGCATCCGGGTGGTGGAGCCGGCCGCCGACCTGGCTGTCGCGTTGGCGGTCGCCTCCGGCGGGCTCAACCTGGCGATCGCTCCACACCTGGTGGCGATCGGTGAGGTGGGGTTGACCGGTGAGGTGCGCCGGGTCGGGGCGGTGCCGCGGCGGCTGGCCGAGGCGGCCCGGTTGGGGTTCAAGGTGGCCCTGGTTCCGCCCGGTTGCGGCCCGGCCAGCACCGGGGCCGGCCCCGAGCAGATGCAGGTGACCGAGGTCACGGATGTCCGTTCGGCGCTGCAACATGCGGCCCGCGCGTCCGCCGAATGACCCACCGTGCCGACGCGGGCGGCCATACCGGACAGCACGTCGCAAGAGGGAAACCGGTTGGAAGGGCCGCATCGTGACACATCACAGTAACCACGACAGCACCCACCGCACGGCAGTCCGTAGACTGTGCCCGTGCCGATCGACCGCGATACCACCAAGCCAGCCGGCGCGCCGCCCCAGGCCCGCACCGGCGCCGTGGGCTCGCCCGCCCGCCCGATCAGCGTGAGCGTGACCGCAGGCGCCGCCGGGAGTGCTGGGGACCCGTTGCGGGCCAACCTTGCCCTGATGGCCCCGGGCACGGCGTTGCGCGACGGTTTGGAGCGCATCCTGCGGGGTCGCACCGGTGCGCTGATCGTGCTCGGCTACGACAAGGTCGTCGAGGGTCTGTGCACCGGCGGCTTCCCGCTGGACGTGGAGTTCTCCGCGACCCGGGTCCGCGAGCTGTGCAAGATGGACGGCGCCGTCGTGCTCTCCAGCGACGGCACCCGGATCGTCCGGGCAGCCGTCCACCTGATGCCCGACCCGTCCATCCCGACGGAAGAGTCCGGCACCCGGCACCGCACCGCTGAGCGGGTGGCCCGGCAGACCGGTTACCCGGTCATCTCGGTCAGCCAGTCCATGCGGATCATCAGCCTCTACGTCAACGGCCAGCGGCATGTGCTGGACGACTCGGCGGCCATCCTCTCCCGCGCCAACCAGGCGCTCGCCACCCTGGAGCGTTACAAGCTCCGCCTGGACGAGGTCTCCGGCACGCTCTCCGCACTGGAGATCGAGGATCTGGTCACCGTCCGGGACGCCGTGGCCGTGGTGCAGCGCCTGGAGATGGTTCGCCGGATCGCCGACGAGATCGCCGGTTACGTGGTCGAGCTGGGCACCGACGGTCGTCTACTCGCCCTCCAACTCGACGAGCTGATGGCCGGCGTGGACGCCGACCGGACGCTTGTCATCCGGGACTACCTCCCGGTCGGCCGCAAGTCGCGCACGCTGGACGAGGCACTGGTCGAGCTGGACCTGCTCGGCGCCACCGAGTTGATCGACCTGGTGTCGGTGGCGAAGGCGATCGGCTACCCGGCCGCGTCCGACGCGCTCGACGCAGCGGTCAGCCCGCGCGGCTTCCGACTGCTGGCCAAGGTGCCCCGGCTGCCGGTGGCGGTGGTCGACCGCCTGGTGGTGCACTTTGGCAGCCTCCAGCGGCTCCTGGGCGCGACGGTGGAGGACCTGCAGGCCGTCGAGGGGGTTGGCGACGCCCGGGCCCGAGGCGTCCGTGAGGGGCTGTCGCGGCTCGCCGAGGCATCCATCCTGGAACGCTACGTCTGACCCGGTAACGCCACCTGTGGCCCGGCGACGCTGCGTCTGACCCGGGTCAGCCGGTGACGGTGAGCTTCGCGGGTGAGCTGAGTTTCGTGCCCACCCGGGCGAACACCTGGTACGACCCGGCGGGCGGGAACGGCCCGGCTGCCAGCCCGCTGCCGTCGCACCGGCTGGTGTCCCGGCCGTTCCAGGCCACCTGGTAGGAGCGCTCGAAGTTCGGTGTGAAGGACTGCACGTCCGCACCCTGCGCCTTGCCGCAGGTGTCCGACGACCAGATCTTCTCCGCACCGGACTTGACGAAGATCTCCTGCGCCTCGGCACCGACGTTCCGGCTGCACGTCCGGTCCGACGTGTTCTTGATCTTGAGTTGCAGGTCGACCAGCGCCCCCCGCTGGACGGAGGTCGGGCTCGCCACCGAGACGACGCTGATCTCGTCGTTGGTGCAGGTGCCGTCGTCTTCCGAGCCGGCCGCCGCGCCCAGCGCAGGGTCGTTGCTGGTGATCGCCGGGCTCGGGCTCGTCGGACCCGAATCAGCGGATGTGGACGGCGACGGAGCCCCGGTCTGCGGTGTCAACACCGGCCCGTTGGGATCAGACGTCGCGGAGGACGTCGCCGACGGCGAACCCCCCGCCTTCGGATCCTGACCGCCGGAACGACCCGACTGGGTGCACGAATAAAGCAGGACAATCAGGAAGAGAAGCCCCGCTCCGAGTACGACGACGCGACGCCGCCAGTACACGGCGGGTGGCAGGGGGCCGACCGTCAGACGCATGATGCCCCCCACCGTAGTCGCGCTCCACCCACCAGCACTGTGCGACGCGCCGGAGCCGCCCCCGAGCGCACGTACGAACCTCCACTGAGGACGGATGGGCGGACCGTCCGGCAGCCGATCAGAGGTAGACCTTCCGCTGGTAGACGGCGTGCGCACCCGCAACCCGATCAAGGAAGAGCAGGCCCGCACAGTGGTCGATCTCGTGCTGCAACGCCCGGGCCTCGAACCCGTCGGTCACCAACCGGACCTGCTCACCCGTGCCCGGTAGATCGCCCTCCACCACCAGCCGACTGGCCCGCTTCACGTCCCCGGTCAGGTCCGGCACCGACATGCATCCCTCCCGGCCCGGCTTCCAACGAGTCGCCTCGACCACGCGGGCATTGCAGAGCACGAACGTGCCATGCACCGTGACCGCCTTCGGGTGCCCCGTCACGTCGACAGCGAACACGCGAGCACCCACACCGATCTGCGGAGCGGCCAGCCCGACGCAGCCCGGCGACACCCGCATCGTCGCCACCAGGTCGGCCGCGAGCTGAACCGTCTCCTTCGCTGTCGGATCGACCTCCTCGGCGGCCCGACTCAGCACCGGGTGTGGGGCCGACACCACCGGCCGCACCTCACCCGGCACGACCAACGACTCGGGTGTCCACCCGCCCAGACCGTCATCCGGGACGCTCTCGCCGCCGGTCACAACAGATCCGGGTCCGCCGGCCGGAGCGTGACCTCCACGCCCAACTCACCAGCCGTCCGGTGCAGCCGGTCGACGAGCGTGTCGGCCACACCGGCCGGCAACTCCACCTCGGCCAGCACCACGTAGAGCGAACCAGCCAACCGCGTACTCAGGTCCGTGACGTTCCCACCGGCGTCGACGAGCACCCGCGTCATCGCCGCGACGATGCCCATCCGGTCCGAACCGTGCACCGCCATCACGTACGGCTCACCCACCGGAGGCACGTCGCCGTCCGGCGTGACCGCGCGTACCGTCGCCAACAGCTGACCCTCGGCGGCCAGCGGCGCCAACGCGACCTCGACCTCGTCCGCGCCCGGCCCGGTGCAGATGAGGGTCATCGCGAAATGCCCCCGCAGCCGCGTCATCGTGCTGTCGGTGAGGTTGGCGCCCAGTCCGGCCAGCACCTCGGCGACGTCGGCCACGATGCCCGGCCGGTCCCGACCGATGACGGTGATCGCGAGCTCGTTCATCCGCGCATTCTCTCCGATCCGACGAGCGCCGTCGTGGCACCCCGCCCGAGCCGCCCATCCAGCGGGATCGCGGAGCGTGACATCATCGACGACGCCATGACTCAACCCGATTTCGCCACAGTGGTCAGCCGATGGTTCCAGCAGCACGCCCGCAAGCTGCCGTGGCGTGAACCCGACGTCACCCCGTGGGCCATCCTGGTCAGCGAGGTCATGCTCCAGCAGACGCCCGTCGTCCGAGTCGTACCAGCCTGGCAGGCGTGGCTGGCCCGCTGGCCGGACCCGGCGGCGCTGGCGGCCGACACCCAGGCCGAGGCGATCCGGATGTGGGGACGCCTCGGCTACCCCCGTCGGGCGGTCCGGCTGCGGGACTGCGCCGTCGCCATCGTGGACCGGCACGGCGGCCAGGTACCGGACCGGTTGGAGCAACTGCTGGCGCTGCCCGGCATCGGCACGTACACGGCGCGGGCGGTGGCCGCATTCGCGTACGGGCAGCGGCACCCGGTGGTCGACACCAACGTGCGCCGTGTGGTCAGCCGAGCGGTGGCCGGCGAGCCGGACGCCGGACCCGTCACCCGACCCGCCGACCTGGTCGCCACCGAAGAACTCCTACCGGAGGAACCGGCCGCGGCGGCGCTCGCCAGCGCCGCCTTCATGGAGCTGGGCGCGGTCATCTGCACGGCCCGGTCACCGCGCTGCACGGCCTGCCCGGTCGAATCGATCTGCGCGTGGCGGGCCTCCGGCCAGGAGGCGCCGGCCGGGCCAACCCGCCGACCCCAGCGGTACGCGGGCACCGACCGACAGGTACGTGGCCTGCTCCTGGGGGTGCTGCGGGAGTCCACCGGGCCCGTCCCGCACCAACGGTTGGACCAGGTCTGGACCGACGATGTCCAGCGCGCCCGCGCCCTCGCCGGCCTGGTTCAGGACGGACTCGTCGAAGCAGCAGGCAGCGACAGCTTCCGCCTCGTCGGCGACGGTCCGTCCCACCCCACCGCCGACCTCACCACCTGAGACGCCGCACCCCGCGCCGCCCAGGCTGGCCCGCCACCCCTGCCACCTGCCGGGCCCGGCTCTGCGCAGCCCTGCGCGGCGCGGCGCCGGGCCCAAGATCGTGCTCGATCCTGGATGTAGTGGTCTCGCGCGCGCCGAAGGCCACTACATCCAGGTTGTTGCGTGATCTTGCGGTCGCAAGCGTCCACAGGACACCAAAGCCACCCGCGACCTCGCCCCCCGCCCCTCCATCGCCACCACTCCGCCCGCAACATCAGGGAAGTTGCTGCCTCCGGACGCCGTGAGCCAGCACTATCCCTGATGTTGCGGAGATCTTGCGGGCGCGGCAGGGCAGCGCGGCAGGCCACAGTGTGCCCGGCGGTTCGGGGCGGTCGGGCCAGACCGAGCGAGCCGAGGCGAGCGCGGAGGGCGGGCGGGCCGAGGGGACGGGGCGGGCGTGAGCTGCGCGAACAGCGAGAAAAGCGAGGCCCCGGTGGCTCATGCCACCGGGGCCCCGCCCCTTGCTGCTGGTCGTGCTACTCGTCGGCGCCCGCTGCTGCGGTGCCGGCGGCGGTGCCACCGAGGTCGGCCGGAACAGCGTCCGGAACCTCGACCGGCTTCTCCGCACCCCGGAAGACGAGCTTGGACTTGTCGATGTCGTTCGGGTCGCCCTCGCAGTCCACCACGACGATCTGACCCGGGGTCAGCTCGTTGAACAGAATCCGCTCGGAGAGGTTGTCCTCGATGTCGCGCTGGATCGTGCGACGAAGCGGACGGGCACCGAGCACCGGGTCGAAGCCCTTCGCCGCCAGGTACTTCTTGGCGTTGTCGGTCAGCTCCAGACCCATGTCCTTGTTGCGCAGCTGGCCCTCGATCCGCTGGATCATGATGTCCACGATCGAGAGGATCTCGGTCTGGCGCAGCTGGTGGAAGACGATGGTGTCGTCGATCCGGTTGAGGAACTCAGGCCGGAAGTGCTGCTTGAGCTCGTCGTTGACCTTCTGCTTCATCCGGTCGTAGTTCGACTCGGAGTCCTCCGAGGCCTGGAAGCCCAGCGACACCGCCTTGGCGACGTCACGGGTGCCCAGGTTGGTGGTCAGGATGATGACCGTGTTCTTGAAGTCCACGATCCGACCCTGACCGTCGGTGAGCCGACCATCTTCGAGGATCTGCAGGAGCGTGTTGAACACGTCCGGGTGGGCCTTCTCGATCTCGTCGAAGAGGACCACCGAGAACGGCCGACGCCGCACCTTCTCGGTCAGCTGCCCGCCCTCGTCGTAGCCGACGTAGCCGGGAGGGGCACCCACGAGCCGGGAGACCGTGTAGCGGTCGTGGAACTCGGACATGTCCAGCTGGATGAGGGCATCCTCGCTGCCGAAGAGGAACTCGGCGAGCGCCTTGGACAGCTCGGTCTTACCGACACCGGACGGGCCGGCGAAGATGAACGAGCCCGACGGGCGCTTCGGGTCCTTCAGGCCGGCCCGGGTACGCCGGATCGCCTTCGAGACCGCCTTGACCGCGTCCTCCTGGCCGATGACGCGCTTGTGCAGCTCGTCCTCCATGCGCAGCAGGCGCGAGGTCTCCTCCTCGGTCAGCTTGTAGACCGGGATGCCGGTCCAGTTGCCGAGCACCTCGGCGATCTGCTCGTCGTCGACCTCGCTGACGACGTCCAGGTCACCGGCCTTCCACTCCTTCTCCCGCTGAGCCTTCTGACCGAGGAGCTGCTTCTCCTTGTCACGCAGCTGGGCGGCGCGCTCGAAGTCCTGAGCGTCGATCGCGGACTCCTTGTCGCGACGCACCTGGGCGATGCGCTCGTCGAAGTCACGCAGGTCTGGCGGCGCGGTCATCCGACGGATCCGCATCCGGGCGCCGGCCTCGTCGATCAGGTCGATCGCCTTGTCCGGCAGGAAGCGGTCGGAGATGTACCGGTCGGCCAGAGTTGCGGCAGCCACCAGGGCTGCGTCCGTGATCGAGACGCGGTGGTGCGCCTCGTAGCGGTCGCGCAGGCCCTTGAGGATCTCGATGGTGTGCGCCAGCGAGGGCTCACCCACCTGGATCGGCTGGAAGCGGCGCTCGAGAGCGGCGTCCTTCTCCAGGTGCTTGCGGTATTCGTCGAGGGTGGTGGCACCGATGGTCTGCAGCTCACCACGAGCCAGCATCGGCTTGAGGATGCTGGCGGCGTCGATCGCGCCCTCGGCGGCACCCGCACCCACCAGGGTGTGGATCTCGTCGATGAACAGGATGATGTCGCCGCGGGTGCGGATCTCCTTGAGCACCTTCTTGAGGCGCTCCTCGAAGTCACCGCGGTAGCGGGAGCCGGCGACGAGCGCACCCAGGTCGAGCGTGTAGAGCTGCTTGTCCTTCAGAGTCTCGGGCACCTCGCCCTTGATGATCTTCTGGGACAGCCCCTCCACCACTGCCGTCTTACCGACGCCGGGCTCACCGATCAGGACCGGGTTGTTCTTGGTACGGCGGGAGAGCACCTGCATGACCCGCTCGATTTCCTTCTCGCGCCCGATGACCGGGTCGAGCTTGCCCTCGCGGGCGGCCTGGGTCAGGTTGCGGCCGAACTGGTCCAGCACCAGGCTGGTCGACGGCGCGGCCTCACCCGGCGCGGCACCCGCGGCAGCAGGCTCCTTGCCCTGGTAGCCGGAGAGCAGCTGGATCACCTGCTGGCGGACCCGGTTGAGGTCGGCGCCGAGCTTGACCAGCACCTGGGCGGCGACGCCCTCGCCCTCACGGATCAGCCCGAGCAGGATGTGCTCGGTGCCGATGTAGTTGTGGCCGAGCTGCAGCGCCTCGCGCAGCGACAGCTCCAGCACCTTCTTGGCCCGCGGCGTGAACGGGATGTGCCCGCTCGGCGCCTGCTGGCCCTGGCCGATGATCTCCTCGACCTGCTGGCGGACGCCCTCCAGGGAGATGCCGAGGCTCTCCAGGGCCTTTGCCGCGACGCCTTCACCTTCGTGGATCAGGCCCAGCAGGATGTGTTCCGTACCGATGTAGTTGTGGTTGAGCATCCGGGCCTCTTCTTGGGCCAGGACGACAACCCGTCGCGCTCGGTCGGTGAACCGCTCGAACATGCCCTCGTGCTCCTCACGTGCCGTGCGCCTTGATGGTCAAGATCTTGGCGGGGCCGGTGCACGAACGTCCGGGACGGGCGTCCGTGCCTCCTTACTCTATCGTCGCCGACCGACTCAGCTGAGGTCGTGTGTCTCTGCTCTGGGTCGGTTCCACGTCGTTTTGGACAACCGTCCGCGCTCAGGAGGTGTTCCGGTAGTCCTGTCGCTACGCGCAGAGCGAAATCCGACTGGCGTGACAGGAGCCCGATCCGGCCTCCAAAGGCGCTGTGGAAGCGCTCCGAGGGGGCTCGGAGGGGCGGCCAGGGGTCGCGACAAACGCCGCGCCCGGCCCCGAGGAAGGTTGTCCACAGGTTGTGGATAGCTGCTCCACTGGTTGTGGACAACGCCGCCGGGTGGCGAATGCTTCCCGGGTTCCGGCCGGACCTCGGTCGGATACGGCGACGCCGGCCCGGAGAGGTGCTCCGGCCCGGCGTCGGTGTCGCCTGCGGTGGCTGCTCGCCACCTGGTTGCTGACTGATCAGCGCTTGGCGTGGTACTCGTCGACGATCTCCTGGGGGATACGACCCCGGTCCGAGATGTCCTTGCCGGACTTCTTGGCCCACTCCCGGATCGCCTTGTTCTGCTCCCGATCGGCGGTCGCGCCACCCCGACCGCGGGCGGCACGCCCACCGATCACGACGCCACCACGGCCGACCTTGGTGCCGGCACCCACGTACGAGGCAAAAGCGTCGCGCAATTTAGCGGCGTTGGCCTTCGACAGGTCGATCTCGTACTGAACGCCGTCGAGGGCGAACTTGACGGTCTCGTCAGCGTCCCCGCCGTCCAGGTCATCGACCAGCTTGTGAATGATCTGCTTGGCCACGTCCCACATTCCTTTCGAGCAGGGTGCTCCTGCTTAACGAGAGCACAATAACCCGTAAGCCGCTTCCGGCGTCAATAGGATGCCGTTACGGCTCGGCGCGAGCCGGGCGAGACTACTCGGGGCGGACCAACGGGAAGAGGATCGTTTCCCGAATTCCCAGCCCGGTCAGGGCCATCAACAGGCGGTCGATTCCCATTCCCATACCGCCGGCCGGCGGCATTCCATACTCCATCGCCCGAAGAAAGTCCTCGTCGAGACGCATCGCCTCGTCGTCGCCGCGGGCCGCCAGCTGCGCCTGGGCTACCAGCCGCTCGCGCTGCACGACCGGGTCGACCAGCTCGGAGTACCCGGTGCCCAGCTCGAAACCGAGCACGTAGAGGTCCCACTTCTCGGCCAGACCCGGCTCGCTGCGGTGCGCTCGGGTGAGCGGGCTGGTCTCCTCCGGGTAGTCCCGCACGAAGGTGGGCGCCTCAAGGCTGGGCACGACCAGTTCCTCGAACAGTTCCTCGGCCAGCTTGCCCGGCCCCCACTTCGGGTCGACGGCCAATCCCACCTTGTCCGCGTACTCGACCAGACGGGTCCGGTCGGTGCGGACCGTGACCTCCTCGCCGAGCGCTTCGGAAAGCACACCGAACAGCGTCACGGATCGCCACTCGCCGCCCAGGTCGAACTCCCGCCCGTCGGCGTGGGTCACCACCATCGAACCGCTCACCGCGATCGCCGCCTGTTGCACGAGATTACGGGTCAGCTCGCCGATCGTGTCGTAGTCCCCGTACGCCTGGTACGTCTCCAGCATCGCGAACTCCGGCGAGTGCGAAGAGTCGACACCCTCATTACGGAAGTTGCGGTTGATCTCGAAGACGCGGTCGACGCCACCAACGACGGCGCGCTTGAGAAACAGTTCCGGCGCGATTCGAAGATACAGATCGGTGTTCAACGCATTGCTGTGGGTCACGAACGGGCGGGCCGTCGCGCCACCATGAAGCAGTTGCAACATCGGCGTTTCCACCTCGATGAAGCCCTGCCCGTGCAGTGAATCGCGCAGACTGCGTACGGCGGCCGCCCGGGTACGGACCATCTCCCGTGCCTGCGGCCGGACGATCAGGTCGACGTAACGCTGCCGGACGCGGGCCTCCTCGGAGAGCGGCTTGTGGGCCACTGGCAGCGGGCGCAGCGCCTTGGCGGTCATCTCCCACTGTTGGGCCAGCACCGACAGCTCACCGCGGCGGCTGGTGATCACCTCACCGGTGACGCCGACGTGGTCACCGAGGTCGACCAGGCGCTTCCACGCCTCCAGCCGCTCCGGCCCGACCCGGTCCAGGGAGAGCATCGCCTGCAGCTCGGTGCCGTCGCCGTCCCGAAGGGTCGCGAAGCAGAGCTTGCCGGTGTTGCGCACGAAGATCACCCGACCGGTGACGGCGACCTGGTCACCGGTCGCGGTGTCGGTCGGCAGGTCGGCGTAGCGCTCCCGGACCTGTCCCAGCGTGTTCGTTCGGGAGAAACCGACCGGGTAGGGCTCGATGCCATCGGCGAGCATCCGGTCCCGCTTCTCCCGGCGGACCTTCATCTGCTCGGGAAGGTCGTCGGCGGGGTCCACTGGCACGGCGTTCTGCTCGCTCACGGCACGCTTCCTCAACGAAGGATTGTCGGCGGGGTCAGGCCCGAGCGTACTCAAGCCCTCATCGGGTCGTTAACGGATAACCTGCGCGGCATGGCGGATCACACTCAGGCCCTCTCGTTCGGCGCGGCGGCAGCCGAGTACGACCGGTTCCGACCCCGTTACCCGGATCGGGCCGTGCGGTGGGCGCTGGACGGGTTGGAATGTGCCGCGCGGGTCGTCGACCTGGGCGCGGGCACCGGCATCCTCACCCGCGGGGTGCTCGCCCTGGGCCACGAGGTGACCCCGGTGGAACCGGACCCCGACATGCGTGCCCAGCTGGCGGCCGCCACCCCGGGGCTCACGGCGCTGGCCGGCGGCGCGGAGTCTCTGCCGCTGCCCGACGGAGTCGCGGACGCGGTGGTGGTGGGGCAGGCGTACCACTGGTTCGACCGGGAGTTGGCGCACGCCGAGATCGCCCGGGTGCTGCGGCCCGGTGGGACGTTCGCCCCGATCTGGAACATTCGGGACGAGCGGGTCAGCTGGGTCGCCGAGCTGGGCCGGATCGCGCACCTGGGGGACAACGCGGGCAACGTGATCGAGAAGTACCCCGACTTCGGCCCGGCGTTCGAGCCGATCGAGCTGGGCGAGTTTTCCCACCACACCACGCTCACACCGGACGACATCGTGGCGATGCTGCACACCCGCTCGTACTGGCTCACCGCCTCGACGGAACGGCGGGCGACGGTCGACCGGGAGCTGCGGGAGCTGCTGGCCACCCACCCCGACCTGGCCGGCAGGGAGACCGTCGAGCTGCCGTACCGCACGATCGTCCTGCGGGCCCGGCGGCACTGACCGGGCCTCGCGACGCGGACAGCCCGCGCGGCCACCGACGCCGGCTACGGCCGGGTCACCTGTTGCGTTCGTAGACCATCCGCAGGCCGATCAACGTGATCATCGGTTCGTGGTGGGTGATGCTGCGGCATTCGTTGATCACCAGGGAGGCGAGGCCGCCGGTGGCGATCACCGCCCGCACCTCGCCCAACTCCTCGGTCATCCGCTCGACGATCCGGTCCACCTGGCCGGCGAAGCCGAAGTACAGGCCGGCCTGGAGGCATTCCACGGTGTTCTTGCCGATCACCGACCGGGGCTTGGTGGCCTCGACCTTGCGCAGCTGCGCGGCCCGGGCGGCCAACGCGTCGAACGAGATCTCGATGCCCGGGGCGAACGCGCCACCGAGGAACTCACCGCGCTCGCTGATCACGTCGAAGTTGGTGGTGGTGCCGAAGTCCACAACGATCGACGGCCCGCCGTAGAGGGTGTACGCGGCCAGGGTGTTCACCACCCGGTCGGCGCCCACCTCCTTCGGGTTGTCGATCGCCAACTGCACACCGGTGCGCACACCGGGCTCGACCACGACGCTCGGCAGGTCGGCGTAGTAGCGGCTCAGCATGGTGCGCAGCGACCGCAGCGCCGCCGGCACCGTGGAGCAGGCAGCCACCCCGGTGATCTCGACGTTGTCCCCGGCGAGGAGGCCCCGGAACATCAGGCCCAGCTCGTCCGCCGTCGAGCGGGCATCGGTCTTGATCCGCCAGGAGTGCACCAGCTTGTCGCCGTCGAAGGTCGCCAGCACGGTGTTGGTGTTTCCGATGTCGATGCAGAGCAGCACCCACGCAGCCTAGACAACTACTCGATACGCAGGTCCAGCGCGATGTCCAGGATCGGCGACGAGTGGGTCAGGGCGCCCACCGAGAGGAAGTCGACGCCGGTCGCGGCGTACCGACCCGCCACCTCCAGGGTCAGCCCGCCGGTCGCCTCCAACTCAGCCCGGTCACCCACCGCCGTGACCGTCTCGGCCAACACCTCGGGCGTCATGTTGTCGCAGAGCAGGAAGTCCGCACCGGCCTCCACGGCCTCCACCGCCTCGTCGACAGTGGTCACCTCGACCTGCACCGGCACCTCCGGGAACGCCTCCCGGACGCGCCGGAAGGCAGCCGTGATGCTCCCTGCCGCCAGCTTGTGGTTGTCCTTGATCATGGCGACGTCGTAGAGGCCCATCCGCTTGTTGGTGCCCCCACCGGCCCGTACCGCGTACTTCTCCAACGCCCGCAGACCCGGCGTCGTCTTACGGGTGTCCAGGACCATCGCCTTCGTGCCGGCCAGGGCGTCCGCCCAGGCGCGGGTGTGCGTCGCCACCCCGGACATCCGGCAGAGCAGGTTGAGCGCCGTCCGCTCGGCGGTCAGCAGCAACCGGGTCGGGCCGGTCACCGTCGCCAGCACCGCGCCGCGGGCCACCCGCTCGCCGTCCCGGGCCAGCACCGACACCTCGACGGTACGACCGAAGCCTGTCACCTCGCCCACCAGCTCGAACACGGCTGCGGCCACGGCCATCCCGGCCAGCACCCCGTCCGCGCGGGCCACCAGATCGGCGGTGTCGGTCTGTTCCGCCCCGATGGTGGCCACGCTGGTGACGTCGAGGAAGTCCGGACCCAGATCCTCGACCAGCGCGGTCTCGATCACCTGCCGCACCTGGGCCGGGTCCAGACCGGCCGCACGCAACGCCACCCGAGTCGACTCGATCATGACTTCCCCTCCCATTGCTGCGTTACCCGGCCCTGCGCCCCGACCGACCCGACCAGGTGGCCCAGCCACCGCTCGTCGGCCGTCGGGAAGTCCTCCCGCCAGTGGCAACCCCGCGTCTCACCGCGTGCGTACGCGGCACCCACAAGCGTCGACGCCACGGTGAGCAGGTTCGTCGCCTCCCAGTCGGCGGTCCGCGGCCGGCCCCGGGCGGCGCCCAGCTCGGTGAGCGTTCCGGCCGTCCCGGCCAGCGTCGTCGCGGACCGGAGCACCCCGGCACCCCGGGTCATCGACCGTTGCAGGGTCGGCGTCACCTCGGCGGGCAGCACCCAACCCGCGCCGCCACGCCAGGCACCGGTGTCGGCCGGCTGCACCTGCTCGGGCAGGCCGGCCGCGATGTCTTCGGCGATCCGTCGGGAGAAGACCAGGCCCTCCAGCAGGGAGTTGCTGGCCAGCCGGTTCGCGCCGTGCACGCCCGTGCAGGCCACCTCGCCGCACGCGTACAGGCCGGGGATGGAGGTGCGACCCCGCAGGTCGGTGCGGACACCGCCGGAGGCGTAGTGGGCGGCGGGTGCCACCGGGATCAGGTCGGTCGCCGGGTCCACGCCGATCGCCAGGCACGACGCCACGATCGTGGGGAACCGTCCGGCCAGGAAGTCCCCGCCCAGGTGCCGCGCGTCGAGGAAGACGTGGTCCGCGCCGGACGCCAGCAGCACCCGGTGGATGCCCTTGGCCACCACGTCCCGGGGTGCCAGTTCGGCCAACTCGTGCTGACCGACCATGAACCGCTTACCGTCGGAGTCCACCAGGTACGCGCCCTCGCCCCGCAGCGCCTCCGAGACCAACGGTTGCTGCGCGTGCCCGGCACCGGGTACCCCCTCGCCGGACGGGGTGATCAGGGCTGTCGGGTGGAACTGGACGAACTCCAGGTCGGTCACCGCCGCGCCGGCCCGCAGCGCCAGCGCCACCCCGTCCCCGGTGGAGACCGCCGGGTTGGTGGTGGCCGAGAAGATCTGCCCCATCCCCCCGGTGGCGAGCACCACCGCCCGGGCCAGCAACGCCCCGACGCCGTCCTCGCTGCCCTCGCCGAGCACGTGCACTGTGATCCCGCAGGCCGGGCCGAGCCCGTCCGGGCCGTCCCCGGGCGCGCGCAGCAGGTCCAGCACCAGGGCGTGCTCGAACAACCGGATCCACGGGTCGCGCTGCACCGCGGCGTGCAGAGCCCGCTGCACCTCCGCGCCCGTCGCGTCCCCGCCCGCGTGCACGATCCGGTCCGCCCGGTGCCCGCCCTCACGGGTCAGCATCAAGGAGCCGTCCGGATGACGATCGAACTCGGCGCCGATGCGGATCAACTCGCGCAGCCGGGTGGGGCCCTCCTCGACCAGCACCCGGACCGCCGCCGGGTCGCAGAGCCCGACCCCGGCGATCTCGGTGTCCCGGGCATGCGCCTCAGGAGTGTCCGTCGGGTCCAGCACGGCGGCGATGCCGCCCTGCGCCCACCTGGTCGAACCGTCGTCGATGTTGACCTTGGTGACCACCGTGACGTGCAGGCCCGCCTCGCGCAGGTGCAGCGCCGCTGTCAGCCCGGCAACCCCGGAACCCACCACGATCACGTCGGTGGTCTCCACCCAGCCGGGAGCAGGCGCGGCCAGCAACGTGGGCAGGGCTGGCAGGTCGACGGTCGGAACGTCCATCCTCCCAGTCAACCCGAACGATCCTCGCCCGGGGCGGCGGGGGCGGGACGAGTGTTTTCGGCTACCCCGTCCGCCGCCGTCCGCGTCGCGCCAGCCGGGGGCTCACTGTCACTTCGTCCGGACCGGAAGGCCGGCCGGGCCCGCGCCCTTCAGCGAGGCGGTCACCGTACGGTTGCTGAGCCACAGGTAGCAGCGCACGCCCCGGTCACCGACCTTCCATCGCCCCGCACCCGGTGGACGGACCACCACACCACTGCGAAAGCGCAGGTCGGCGTCGTCCGGCACGCCCACGTACCGACTGAGGGCGCTGCGGCACCCGGTGTAGAGGGGCGCCCAGTCGGAGTCCCGGGTCGGGTATGGCACGTCCGGCGCACGCCACACCCCGACGAACTCGGCGTCGTGCTGTCGGGCGCACTCCACCGGCACCAGCGTCTGCACACTCCGGCCGGCCGCCACCCGGGTCTGCTGGCAACCGAGCCGCAGCCCGGAGGGCCCCTTCAACGCGTCGCGCAGGCTGCCGGACCGGACCACCACTGTGGCCCCCGCCTCGGTGGTGGTCAACTCGGTCAGGTCGCACCGGAACCAGCGGGAACCCGCACCCCAGCCCGGGCCGGACGGCAGCGCCACGGACAGCCGCAGCCGACCCGCCCGCCAGTCGTCGCCCACGTAGCCGGTCGCCCGGGTGTCGCACTCGGCGAACGCGCCCCGCAACTCGGCCGACCCGCTTGCCGGGGCGCTCGCCCGCTCGACGGGAAACGCCCCCACGTGCACGGTCTCCAGTCGGTGCGGACCGGCGCAGTCCACCGGCTCGTAGCTGGCCAGGGTGACCACCTCGGTGAAGTCGGCGGCCTGGCACACACCGGCGGACGGGGTGAACGCCGACGGTGGCGGCAGCGCCGCCCAGTCGTCGGTCAGGTCACCGTCCAGGCCACCGGAGCCGGCGCAGCCAACCAGCAACAACGCTGCCCCGGCAGCGACGATCACTGTCGTCATGGCACGGCGCATCGCGGCCTCCCCCAGCCACCGACCGGCTTACGCCAGTACCCCAGGGTAACCGCTAATGACCTTCTGGTGACAGACCGGAATCGCCTCGCAGGGGATCAGACAGCGGACACGGCCAGTGGGCTCGGCACCGGGTCACCGACCATGCCGGGTGCCACCGCAGCCGCGTCCGCGCCCAACTCGATCACCCGGTTGTCGGCGTCCACGTGCACCACCCGTGGGCGGTACGACCGGGCCTCGGCATCGTCCATCTGCCCGTACGAGATGAGGATGACCAGGTCACCGGGGTGCACGAGATGCGCGGCGGCACCGTTGATGCCGATCACGCCGCTGCCCCGCTCGCCCGGGATCACGTACGTCTCCAGCCGGGCGCCGTTGGTGATGTCCACGATCGCCACCTGCTCGCCGGGGAGCAGGTCGGCGGCGTCGAGCAGATCCTCGTCCACTGTCACGGAACCGACGTAGTGCAGGTCGGCCTGGGTCACCGTGGCGCGGTGGATCTTCGACTTGAGCATGGTCCGCAACATCGGGGTGGCCTTTCACAAAGTTGGTGGAGGTCGGTGCGGCCGCGTCAGGGGCGCGGGGCGAGGTGGACGGCCGCGTTGTCGATCAACCGGGTGGCACCCACCCAGGCGGCGATCACCAGCCGGGCCGGCCCGGACACCGGCCCCGGCTCCAGCTCGGGGTCGGTGAGCACCAGGTAGTCGAGGCGGGCGCCGGGCGTACCGGCACCGAACGCGGCGTGCGCGGCGGTCAGCACCGCGCCCGCGTCGCGGCCGTCGTCGGCGGCCCGCGCACCGGCCCGCAACGCGGCGGACAGGCTCAGCGCGGCGGCCCGCTCCGGCTCGCTCAGGTAGCGGTTACGGCTCGACAACGCCAGCCCGTCCGGCTCCCGGACGGTCGGCACGCCGACCACCTCCACCGGCACGTCCAGGTCCCGGGTCATCCGCCGGACCAGGGTCAGCTGCTGGTAGTCCTTCTCGCCGAAGAACGCCAGGTCCGGCCGGGTGAGCTCAAGCAGCTTCAACACCACTGTGAGTACGCCGTGGAAGAAGCCGGGGCGACTCGCGCCCTCCAACTCCGCGCCGAGCGGGCCCGGATCGAGGCGTACGCGGGGCTGGCCGTCCGGATACATGTCGGCTACCGACGGGGCGAAGACCAGGTCGGCCCCCGCCCGGCGGCACACCTCCAGATCAGCGTCGAGGGTGCGCGGGTACCTGTCGAAGTCCTCGTTCGGCCCGAACTGCAACGGGTTCACGAAGATCGTCACCAGCACGTGGTCGGCCTGTTCCCGGGCCGCGCGCAGCAACGTCTCGTGCCCGGAGTGCAGCGCGCCCATGGTCATCACCACCCCGACCGTGCCCTTCAGGGCGGCCCGGGCCTCGGCCAGTTCGGCGCGCGTGTGCACGACGTGCGTCATGCGGTCACCTCCCGACTCCGGTCGGCCAGGACGCCGAGCAGCGACTGCGCGTCGACCGGCCGCAGCCGTCCGGCGGCGATCGCCCGGTCGGCGGTACGCCGGGCCAACGCCAGGTACGCGGGAACGGACTCCGGGGCGGTGGCGGCCAGCCGGGCCAGGTGCCGCTCGACGGTGCCGGCGTCGCCCCGGGAGACCGGCCCGGTCAGGGCGTCGTCGCCCAGTCGCAGGGCGTTCTCCAGGGCGGCCCGCAGCAGCGGGGCGAGCACCTTCTCCGGCCGGTCCACCCCGGCGTCGCGCAGCCGGTCGGTCGCCTCGTTCACCAGGGTCACCAGGTGGTTCGCGCCGTGGGCCAGCGCGGCGTGGTACAGCGGGCGGTCCGACTCGGCCACCCACTCGGGCACGCCGCCCAGGTCGGCCACCAGTCGGGCGGCCAGTGGGCGCAGCTGGGCAGGGGCGGTCACCCCGTACGAGATGCCGGCCAGCCGGGCCAGGTCGTCCGGCGTACCGGTGAAGGTCATCGCGGGGTGCAGGGCGAGCGGTTGGGCGCCCACCTCGGTGGCCGGCGCCAGCACGGCGAGGCCGTGCGCGCCGGAGGTGTGCGCGACCACCTGGCCGGGGCGCAACGCACCTCGCTCGGCGAGGTCGGCCACCACGGCGGCCAACGCGTCGTCCGGCACCGCGATCAGCAGCAGGTCGGCGGCAGCGTGCGCCACGGCGGCGACCGGGCGGCGTGGCACCTCGGGCAGTAGCAGTGCCAGCCGGGCACGGCTCGCTCCGGAGCCCCCCGCGACGGCGACCACCCGGTGCCCGGCGGCGGCGAGTGCGGCACCCAGGACGGCTCCGACCCGACCGGCGCCGATGACACCGACGGTCAGCAGGCGGGGGGTGGCGGGGGCGCCGAGAACGGCGCGATCCCGCGATGCGGCGGGCCCGTGCGGGGCGGCCGGACGCGGGCGCAGCGGTGCGCTCATGACGACGATCCAGTCCTCGAGAAGGGGTACCGGTCGATCGCAAGTATGCGCCCGGCCCGCCGAACCAGGACAAGCATGTGTGAAAACCTTCACCACCGAAATAAGGGTCCCCTGCGCCATCTTGATCAGGTGATGAAAAATAGGGGCCGGGATCCGTTTCGACCTGCTTTTCATCACCTGATCACCGCGCACCCCTCCGCACCCTGGACTCGGAGTTGACGATGCCGCTCGCCTGGCGGGACGCGATGAGCCGGGCCCTCTACGGGCCAGACGGTTTCTTCGTCACCGGCACCGGGCCGGCCGACCACTTCCGAACCAGCGTGCACGCCTCCCCAGCCTTCGCCAGCGCGCTGCTTCGCCTGATTGTCGAGGTGGACACCGCCCTCGGACACCCCTACCGACTCGACGTGGTCGACGTGGGCGCTGGGCGTGGAGAGCTGCTCCGTGCTCTCGTCGGGCTCGCGGTGGGGGTTTCCGGGGAGCCCGCCCACTCCGGGCGGTCAGGCTTGATC